>NZ_PDKG01000005.1 GCF_004116725.1 Arcobacter sp. CECT 8986
CGTGACAGGCAGGCATTCTAACCAACTAAACTACAACCGCACATAATGGTGGTCGATAGTGGACTCGAACCACTGGCATCTACCTTGTAAGGGTAGCGCTCTACCAACTGAGCTAATCGACCTAAAATAATGGTGACCCCTAGGAGACTCGAACTCCTGTGGCATGGATGAAAACCATGAATCCTAACCGCTAGATGAAGGGGCCAATAAAAAAATGGTGACCCGTGAAGGATTCGAACCTTCGGCCACCTCCTTAAAAGGGAGATGCTCTACCAGCTGAGCTAACGGGTCATCTTTCTCAAAATGGAGTGGAATTATATAAAAAAAATTTTTATTTGTCAAGGGTTTTTTGAAAAAATATTGAAAATTTTTCAAAACTAGTTTTTGCAGCTTGAATTTGTACTGATTTTCTATCTCCTGTAAAGTGATAAACGTCTATTATGTTACCATGCTCTTTAGAACCAATTCCTATTACAACTGTACCAACTGGTTTATTTTTTGTTGCACCTGTTGGTCCAGCAATACCACTTGTTGCAAGTGCAAAATCTGCATTAAATTTATTCATTGCACCATTTAACATATCATTTACTACTTCTATACTTACTGCACCATGACTATCTAGATGCTCTTTTTTTACTTTTAACTCTTGCATTTTTATTTCATTTGAATAAGAAACAATTGCACCATTGAAAATATCTGATGACCCAGATAGTTCTGTAATCATTGAAGCAATTAATCCTCCAGTACAACTTTCAGCACTTGTTATTGTTTTTTTATGTTCTCTTAATAAATCTTGTAGTTTTTGCATTTTATTTTCATCAAATATATCATTATACATATAGATATCCTTTATATTAAAGTATATACTATTATATTATATAAGAAATGAAAAGTTGATATAAGGGATATATAGTATGAAAAAATTCATACTATATATTAAAGTAGTTTATTCAGGGTCTGTTAAATCTGCTAAGAATTGTTTTTCATCGAATTCTAAGTTTAAGTACTCAGAAACAGTTTTAACATCTCTTTGTGCATTACCTAAACATGAAGTAGCACCTGGACTAGGAGTCATATTAAAGATTATTCCATTTCCTGTATTTATAGAAGCTTCACCAAGCATTAATCTTTGCTCTTCTTTATTTAGAACTTGAGGTCTAACACCACCAAATCCTTTAGCATATTCTATATCTTCTTCTTTTAAAGAAGGAACAATTTTTCTTGCATCTTTTACGAATAGTTTTTTATTTAATCCTGGCACTTCAAATAAAAAGTTTCTAAATACGTAGTTTCTAATATCACTATCTTTTAATAAATCCCAGAAGATTTTAATGATATTACCATCTAAGTTTAATGTTTTAAAGAAATCTAAGTATGTACCTGGTTTATATCTTTCTAATTTAGGAAGCATAAGTGCAGTTGGTCCAAATCTTGTTTTTCCATTAGCTAAAATATCTGGATCTCCATGAAGTGCAGCAAATGGTAATTTATCATTTTGTACCATATATACTTTACCATTTAAGAACTCTCCACTAGTAATGTAGAAACTTCCTGCCATTGGAAGACAACCCATATGTTTACCATAACCCATTTTGTGAGCTAAGAATAATGAGTGTGCACCAGCATCAACAACAACAAAATCAGCAGTAAATACTGTTCCTGAAGTAGTAGTTAATTTATATTTGTCACCTACTTTTTCTATTTCATCTACTTGAGAATTAAAGAAAATATCAGTAACAACGTCTTCACACGCTTGTGCAGCTTTTGCTAATTCTTTAGTCATTTGACCATATTCAACAGTTGTATATTGGTCTTTTGCACCCATAGCTAAAATTGGCTCTGGTCTTTCAGTACCATCTTCTAAATAAACTAATTTAGGTTCTAGTTCTTTTAGCTTTTCTTTATCCCATAATTCTAAATAAGGGAAAACTGTTTTAAATTCTTCATATCTATTTCTAATAAAGTCAACTTCTTTTTGTCCTACACCAAGTGCCATTTTTTGATGTTTGAACATAACTTTATCTTGTAAGTCATGTTGTAGACAAAATTTCTCAACCATTTTTGCTGTTCGTTTTGTGATTTTTGCTTTTTCTAAAGTATAGTTAGTCTCAATATCTCCAACATGGATAGTTTGAGAGTTACTAGTACCCTTTGTGTTTAAAGTAGCTAAGTCTTCATATTTTTCTAACATACAAAGGCTTTTTACATTTGTATATTTAGCTAGCTCGTAAAATAAAGCCGCGCCAGAGATCCCTCCACCGACAATAACTACTTCATAATGTTTTTCATTCATATTAATAATCCCCATAGTTTTTGTAAAAAATCTAAACGATGTTATCATAAATAAGTTATTTTCTAAATAAAAATAAAAAAAACTGTACATTATTAAGTATATGTATCCATTTTTGTAACAATAAGGAGCACTAGGGCTTGTACATAATGTACAATAATTGTACATAGGTGTGACAAAATGGTTACTGATATGGTAAGTTTTATTTTAACTTAAATAATAAATTAAGATTAAAATTTAAACTAATAAAATTTCATGAAAAAGTGATTAAAACTAAATTTACTAAAACTTAGATATAATCTATGATTTTAATAAATATAGATAAATACTAAAAATTGAAGGTAGTACGGATATGGATTATAAAGATAGTTTATTACTTCCAAATACTAAATTTCCAATGAGAGGGAATTTACCGCAGAATGAGCCTAAGAGATATAAATCTTGGGAAGAGAAAAAAGTTTATGACAGAATGAAAAAGAATAGAGAAGGTAAACCAAGTTTTACACTTCATGATGGTCCTCCATATGCAAATGGACATATTCACATAGGTCATGCATTAAATAAAATTTTAAAAGATATTATTGTTAAGTATCACTATTTTAACGGTGAGTCAGTTAGATATGTTCCAGGATGGGATTGTCATGGTCTTCCAATTGAGCAAAAAGTTGAAGAAAAGATTGGTAGTTCTAAGAAAAAAGAGTTAGAAAAATCTAAAATTAGAGAACTTTGTAGAGAACATGCTGCAAGATTTATTGATATTCAAAGAGAAGAGTTTAAACAACTTGGTGTTATAGGTGATTGGGATAATCCTTATATGACTATGGATTTTAAATTTGAAGCGAATATTTATAGAGAATTATGTGCTATTGCGCAAAAAGGTCTATTAATTCAAAGAAGTAAACCTGTATATTGGTCTTGGGCAGCACAAACAGCTCTTGCTGAAGCAGAAGTTGAATATGAAGATAAAACATCTCCTTCAATTTTTGTTGCTTTTAAACATCAAGATTTAGATGCAAGTTTAATTATTTGGACAACAACACCTTGGACTCTTCCAGCAAATACTGGGATTGCTTTAAATCCAGAAGAAGAGTATGTTATTACAACAGATAAATATATTGTTGCTAAAAAACTTTATAATTCATTAGTTGAGCAAGAAGTAATCAAAGGTGAAGTAGAAAAAACAATTATGGCAACAGAATTAGAAAATACAGTTGCTATAAATCCATTAAATGGTAGAACATCTAAAATTGTATTAGGTGAGCATGTTGAGATGGAATCTGGTACAGGTTGTGTTCATACTGCTCCTGGACATGGTGAAGATGACTACAAAGTTGGTTTAAGATATGGACTTGATGTTATTATGCCTGTTGATGCTTATGGAAAATATGATGAAACAATTGTAAGAGAAAAACTATTTAATGATACAGATAAATATTTAGGTGTTCATGTATTCAAAGCAAATGAGTTAATTTTAGAAGAGTTAGGTGATGCATTATTAAAACATGTAGATATTAGACACTCTTATCCACATTGTTGGAGAACTCATAAACCAATTATCTTTAGAGCAACTAAACAATGGTTTATCTCAATTGATGATGAGTATGGTGAAAAAAATAATACATTAAGACAAAATGCACTTGAAGTTGTAGAGAATATTAAATTCTATCCAGAATGGGGAAGAAATAGATTAAAATCTATGTTAGAAGGAAGACCTGACTGGTGTATTTCAAGACAAAGAGATTGGGGTGTTCCAATTGCATTTTTTAGAAATAAAAAAACTGATGAGATTATTTTTGATGAAAAAGTACTTAATTATGTTGCAATGATTTTTGAACAAAAAGGTTGTGATGCTTGGTATGATTTATCAATCGAAGAGTTATTATATCCAGGAAGTGGATTAAATCCTGAAGATTTAGAAAAAACAATGGATATTTTAGATGTTTGGTTTGATTCTGGTTCTACACAAAATGCAGTATTAAGAAGTAGAAACTATGATGCTGGTACATTCCCTGCTGATATGTATTTAGAAGGAAGTGACCAACATAGAGGTTGGTTTCAATCTTCTTTATTAACTACATTAGCATCAAATGAAATTGCACCTTATAAATCGATTTTAACACATGGATTCACTGTTGATGAAAAAGGTGAAAAAATGTCTAAATCAAAAGGTAATGTAATTGCGCCTGAAAAAGTTATGAAACAATATGGTTCTGAAATATTAAGACTTTGGGTTGCTATGAGTGATTATCAAAGTGATTTAAAAATCTCTGATAATATTTTAAAACAAAATGCAGAGCTTTATAGAAAAATTAGAAATACTTCAAGATTCTTACTTGCAAATATTGATGATTTAGATGAAGTAGTATCTATTGATAAAATGGGAATTTTAGATAAATGGATATTAGCAAAAGCTAAAAAAGTATTTACAGAAATTGAAGAATCATTTGCAATTTATGAATTCTCTAAAGGATTAAATAAATTAAATAACTTCTTAGTTGTTGATTTATCAGGTATCTATTTAGATGTTTGTAAAGATAGATTATATTGTGATGATAAAAATGATATTCATAGAAGAAGTTCACAAAGTGCTATGGCACTTATTGCTAAAAAATTAATATCAACTCTATCTTGTATCTTAACTTATACAATGGATGAGTTATTAGAGTATGCTCCTTCATTTATAAAAGGTGATGCAACTGATATCTTTGATATAGAAAATGAAAAATTAGTTGAAGTTGAAACTAATCTTAATGAAGAAATTGTATTAAAAGCTAAAGAGAAATTTTCTGAAGCGATTGATACACTTAAAAAAGATAAAGTGATTAAATCAACTTTAGAATTAGCTTTATCTACAACTTGCGAAGATATTTTATCTTTACCACAAGTTGAAGCAGAAGACTTATTCTTAGTAAGTAGTGTAAGAAAAGATTATGAAGGTGAAACTTTAGTATCTTTTGAAATTGATTCAATCAAATTTGACGTGTTCAAAATTCAAGAGCATAAATGTCCAAGATGTTGGAAATTTAAAGCAGTTGAAGAAGAAACATTATGCCAAAGATGTGAAAGTGTGATAGGATAAAATGTTTTCTGAACCAGTTAGCCTATCTTTCATATTTGAAACAATAGCAGTAGTCTTAGTACTAATTGCTATTGGTATATATTATGTAAATAAAAAAAAAGGTAATTAATCATGATGCCATTTTCAGATGAGGATTTACAACTTCCTGTAAGTTCAATAATAGAAAAGAAAGTTGCACCTATGTTAGCACAAGATGGTGGAGCAATCTCATTATTGTCAATAAAAAATGGAAAAATATATGTACAATTACAAGGTGCATGTGTAGGATGTAGTTCAAGTGGTAGTACTTTAAAATATGTAGTTGAAAAAGAGTTACAAGCTGCAATTCATCCAGATTTAGTTATTGTAAATGTACCACAAGGTATGGAAAATAGATTAGAGGAACTTTAATGGTAAATGAAAGAAGATTATTAAATGAAGCAAATTCATATTTTTTAAATAAAGAGTATGACAAAGCATTATTTATTTATTCTCAACTTTCTTCTTTATTCCCTAAAAAAGAAGAGTATAAAATATATTCTCTTTTTTGTGATATTGCAACAGAAGATGAACAAAAAGCATTATCACTATATGACTATTTTAGTGTTGCTGTTGAAGAAGATAAAGATGCAGCAATCTCTTATGTAGAACAAGCAATAAATGCTTATGACGGCGATATAGATAATATGATGACTCTACTAAATGATATTACAGAGACAAGTGTAGAGACATTAGACGCGATTAAATATGAAGATTTTATAAAATTAGTAGAATCTAGAGGTTCTTTTAGAGTTGCTTTTGAAGATATTATGTTTTCTACAAAAGTAGCGATTGAAACAAAAGAAGATTTTTTTGATTTTGTTTCAAAATTAATTGATAATGGATTTAATACTACAGCCTATAGCTATTTAGATGGTTTTAATGAGTACTTTAGTTATGATAAAAAACTTGAAGAGCTATATAAAAAATTAGAAGAGAAAAACATTGCTAATAACCATAAATAACAAAAAATTTACAGATAATTCAAAAGAGGCAAATAGCGAAATTGCATTTGTCTATTCAGCTCAAAATAAAAACTTTTGTGATGATGCTAAAAATAACGGTTGTACACAACTAATTGCTTCTGAAAAATTAAAAGATTATGTTGATTTTTCATCAATTAAAGTAATAGGTATTACAGGTACAAATGGTAAAACTACAACTGCTGCTGCAATTTATTCTATTTTATTAGATTTAGGATATAAAGTTGCACTTCAAGGAACTAGAGGTTTTTTTATAAATGATAAAAAAATTGAAGATTATACGTTAACTACACCTGTACAACTTGCAAATTTTGCACATATTCAAAAAGCAATAGATAACCAATGTGATTTTTTTGTAACTGAAGTTAGTTCACATGCAATTCAACAAAAAAGAATTGAAGGAATTGATTTTGAATTAAAAGTTCATACAAATATTACAAGAGATCATTTAGATTATCACAAAACAATAGAAGAGTATATAAATGTTAAAAACTCATTTTTTAATGATGAAACAAAAAAATTAATTAATAGAGATGATAAAGTTGTAAAATTTAATACAAAAAATGCATTTACTTACTCTTTAGATAATCCTTCTACATATAAAGTTGGAGCATATTCTTTTAAAAATGGAATGCATGTAATGTTTTCAAATATTGAAAAAATGCACTCTTTTTCATCTTTAATGATGGGAATATTTAATATTTATAATTTAATGGCAGCAATTGCCTCTGTACATTTAACAACAAACAAATCTCTTGATGAAATTTGTGATGTTGTAGAAAATTTTGCAGGAGTTAGTGGAAGAATGGAAATAGTAAGTACTAATCCACTTATTATTATAGATTTTGCTCATACTCCAGATGGAATGAAAGAGGTTTATGAAAGCTTTAATCATAAAGATATAATTACAGTATTTGGTGCAGGTGGAAATAGAGATAAAGAGAAAAGACCACTTATGGGACAAATTGCTGCAAAATATGCTAAACAGATAATTGTTACTTCTGATAATCCAAGATTTGAAGACCCAGATTTAATAATTGAAGATATTTGTACTGGAATTAAAGATAAATCAAATCTTTTAATTGAAGTGAATAGAAAAGAGGCTATTAAAAAAGCCATAGAATTAGCTAAACAGAATGAAAATAGTGTTCTTTTGATATTAGGAAAAGGTGATGAACCTTATCAAATAATATATGATAAGAAATTCCCTTTAGTTGATAAAGATGAGGTATTAAAGCATATTTAATTTTTATATGCTCTAATAATAATACCTTTATTTGATTCTTTAGAGATTATATTATAATTTACTGGTGTTAATATTATATTTTTTTCACCAGTAATCTCTTTTATTACCCAAAAAGCTTCTACAACTCTATCTCTTGAAATACCATTTATTATATATTTTCTAACATCTTTTTTATCAGATAACTCTTTTGCCTTTGCAGTATCTTCTTTTCCTACAATTCCAATAACTTCAAATCTAACAGAGTCTAAATTATTTTGAACAAATTTTTTGATTTTTTTACTACAAGTATAAGGTGGTTTCTTTTGAAAAGTATCATAATCATAACATTTAACAATATTGAATTTTTTTATATTAAATAGAGCTTTTAATTTATCTTTTACTAAAGTTTTATCTTCTTTTTTTTCTTCATTTACTAAAGTTGCATCATCTTTTTTTATTTTCTCTTCTTGTGCTACTATTTTTTCTTTAGTATCTTTTATATCTGCTTTTTGTTCTTTTATCTCTGTCTTTTCTTCAACTTTTGTTATTTCTTCTGTTTTTTCTGTTTTCTTATCTTCTTTATTGGAAATATCTTCTTCTAAAGTTTTTACTTTTTCAATATCTTTATTTTGAACTTTTGGTTCTATATTTATTTCTTGTTTTATATTATTTGTATTTTTTTGTAAATCATTTGAAACAAATAAATAAGTAATAAAAGATACGATAATCAATGTAAATATAGTAAATAGAATATAAAAAAGTTTTTTTTGTTTATCTTGTTTAGATTGTTTTATTGCTTCTTGTTTTTGTTTCTCTTCATTTAATTTCTTATGAATACTCTCTTGGGACATATTTTGATTTAAAACTTCTCTTAGTTGCTCTTTTTTTTCATCATGCATTTAATAAAACCTTTATTCTTTATTTTTAAAATATATTAATAAAATCAGAAGTATTGTAGATAAAAATAGTGGATAAAAATAGTAATACTCTTTTAAAACAACTTTATTTTGTTTTACTTTTGATTTTTCTAAACTATCAATTTGAGAGTATATTTGTACTAAATCCTCTTTACTATTTGCATTAAAATATTTACCATTTGTTTGATTAGCAATTTCATTTAATATATATTCATTTTGGCTATGTATTCCAATTGTATAAACTTTTATATTATATTTTTTTAAAAGTTTTAAAGTAATTTGATATGGAATTTTACTTGAAGTATCTTCTCCATCTGTTAGTACTATAATAACTTTACTTTTAGCAGTTGAATTTTTTAATATTTTTACACTACTTACTAATGAATCAAATAATGCAGTTCTTGGACCAACTATTCCTATATCTAAATAGTTTAAAATCTCTTTTTGTGCTTGCTTATCAAAGCTTAAAGTAGATGCAACTAATGAACTGTTTCCAAATACAACAAGTGCTATATTGTCATTTACTCTTTTTGTTATAAACTCACCAACAAGTTGTTTTACTACATCAAATCTATTTTCATTTATATTAAACTTATTGAAACCTTTTTGTTGCATTGAATCACTTGTATCAAGACTTAAAACAATATCAATTCCATCACTATTTATATATTGAGTATTTTTTATTTTTATAGGAGAAGCAAGAGCAGTCACAGCTAATATAACTGCTAAATATTTTAATACTTCAACAAAAGATGAACTTTTTTGAGTACTTTTTTGTAATAAAAATAGATGTGGCATAAAAATCGTTGATTCTTTTGCTTTACAATATTTAAAACATAAAAAGAAAATAATTAAAATTAAAAATACATATGGATATTCAAAACTAAGATTATACATCTACTGAATCCATAAATCTATGAAATTGATTGATTACATTATTATCAAAGGTATTTACATCTTTTTTATATTTATACTCTTCTAAATTCTCAATTAGTTCATAATACAATTTTTTACTTCTATCATCTTTTGCCACAATTCTTCCATATTTTGTAATTTTATAAGCATCTTCTTTGCTATTATCAAGAGTAATATTTTCTAATATTTCAAATGCAATCTCTTCTTTTGTTTTTTTCTTATTTAGAAATGATTTTATTATAAAGTATAAAACAACTATACAAATTATACTTATAAATATAATCAAGGATATGTATATATAAAAAGAGTAATCGGGAATTGTAACAAGATTTTTAATATCATGTATTTTTAATTCATTCATTATTTCATTAACCTTACTAATTTTGAAAAAGGATTTTCATCTGTATATATTTTTACAAAATTTATATTACATTTTCTTAGGTGTTCATAAAGAATGTGGTCATTGTTTTTTAATAACTCTTTATATTCATTAATTGAACTTTTGTCTAAAATACCTTTGTATTCAACACCATTTTCTAAATCTCTTAGTTGAACATTTCCTAGTGTAGTTAAATTTTCTTCAAATTTATCTCTTACTATAATTACTACAACTTCATGTTTTTTACTTAATAGTTTCAAGTCAATTTTTGAACTATCAAAAAAATCACCAATCAAAAATATCAATGATCTTCTTTTTAAGTGTGAAAATAGTTCATTACAAATAGCTTTGTAATCACATTTTTTACCTATACTTTTATAATTGAAAATATTTTCAGCCATTTTATTTGCATTGAAATTTTTTTTACTTTTTTTTGTACAAACTTCAATACTATTATTTGCAATAAATGAAGAGAAAGTGTCTCCTTGTTTTATTGCACTAAAAGCAAGAATAGAAGATATCTCACAAATTAAATCTTGTTTGAAAATATCAGTACCAAAATATACACTACCATTTAAAATAGGTACAATATTTATATTTAACTCTTTTTGAGCATGAAAAACTTTTACATAGGGTTTTTGTAGTTTTGCACTAATAACCCAATCAATATTTTTTACATCTTCACCATATTCATACTCTTTTAGTTCTAAAAAGTCATAACCTTCACCTTTTAGTTTAGAACTATTGTTTCCAACAATTTCACTAAAAACTTCTTTTTTACTTTTGATTAAAATCTTTTTTAATTTTGTATTCATTAAGGTATGTCAATAGTCTCTATTATTTTTTGTATTACATCATCAACATTAATATCTTGTGCTTGAGCTTCATAACTTAATATAACTCTATGTCTTAAAACATTTTTCACAATTAAAGCTACATCAATAGGGCTAACATAATCATTGCCTCTTATATATGCTTGTGCTTTTACTGCTTTAAACATATCAATTGTAGCCCTTGGACTTGCTCCAAACTCAATTTGAGAAGCAATCTCTTCTAAGCCATAATTTTTTGGATCTCTTGTAGCACAAATAATATCTACAATATACTCTTCAATTTCTTTATCCATATGAACTTCAAAAATCTCTTCTTTTATTTTTTCAAGTTCATTTTTATTAATAATAGTATTTAAATTAATCTCTTCTTTACTAGATGCCATTTTTGCAATTTCATACTCTTGCTCTTTTGTATTGTATGAAACTACAATTTTAAACATAAACCTATCTAGTTGCGCTTCAGGTAAAGAGTAAGCTCCCTCTTGTTCTATTGGGTTTTGTGTTGCTAAAACTAAAAATGGTTTATCAATTGAAAAACTATTATCACCAATAGTAACTTGTCTTTCTTGCATAACTTCAAGAAGTGCTGATTGTACTTTTGCTGGAGCTCTATTTATCTCATCTGCTAATAATAAGTTTGTAAAAACAGGACCTTTTTTTATTTTGAATTCAGCAGTTTTCATATCATAGATTTGTGCACCAATAATATCACTTGGCAATAAATCAGGAGTAAATTGAACTCTTTTAAAATCTAAATCTATTGTTTTTGCTAAAGCATTAACCGTTGTAGTTTTTGCAAGACCTGGAACACCTTCAAGTAAAATGTGACCATTTGTTAATAATCCAATTAACAACGCATCAATCATCTCTTCTTGACCAATTATTTTTTTAGATAACTCTTTTTTTATTTGTAAAATAACTTCAAAACTATTCATATATATATTATTACCTTTTTTTTGATTTTTAATTTTATCAAAATAGAAATAAATGCAGTTTAAAACAAAAAATTACAAATTCAAGCTGAATGTATATATTTTTTGTTAAAATTAATTTATGAAAAAGAGTATATTTACACTAATATTGATATTTTTTTTAGTTGGTTGTAGTGGAACAGATATATACAATCTGACAAGAGCAGCAGTTAGTAAAGACCCTTCAATTGCATTTAAATCTTTAGCTAAATCTAAAGGAATAGCATATGCAACAAATCCAAAAAGTTTAGAAAATGATATTAAATCATTAGATAAAAATTTTACAAAATTTATTCTTGCATTTACAAAAGCTATTAGTGGTGAGTGGGGAAAAGATAATGTAGAGTTACCTAAACAAAAAGAGTATGTTAAATATATGCAAAACTACAAAAGTAGGGCATTGATTGATTTTGATAGAGGTTTAGTTACTGTTGAAACAATTGATGAAAAAAATACAAAAGATAGTTTGCAAAATGCTATTGTAACTGCACTTTTGCTTCCTGATGACCCTCAATCAGCAGATTTATTTAATTCAAATGAAGTTAAATTAGGGAAAACACCCTATTTATTAGGTGAAGTAAAAGATGACCAAAATAAAAATATTAGATACTCATGGAGAGCAAATAGATTTGCTTCTATTTTGACAAAAAATATAAAATATAAAACAATCAAAAAAGATAACAAAAGTTTAAAAGTATCATATGTTGAAATTCCTATGGTAAAAGACCATGCCACAATTAGAGTTGCAAAATTTAAAAATATAGTAGAGACTTATTCAAAAAAATATAACATAAGTAGAAATCTAATTTATGCAATTATAAAAACAGAGAGTAATTTTAACCAATTTGCAATAAGTAGTGCAGGTGCGATAGGTTTAATGCAAATTGTACCTACAACAGCTGGACAAGATGCATATAAATATCTAACAAATAAAAACTATACACCAACAAAATCTTATTTATTTAATGCAAATAATAATATAAAATTAGGTACTGTTTATCTAAAAATTTTAAATGATAGATATTTAAGTGGAATTTATAATAAAGTATCAAAAGAGTATTGTGTGATAAGTGCTTATAATACAGGAAGTGGAAATGTTCTTAAAACATTCAGTTCAAATAAAACAAAAGCAAAAAATATTATAAATCAAAGTAGTGCTTCTAAAGTTTATAAAAAACTTATAAATGATTTACCTTACACAGAAACAAGAAGATATCTCAAAAAAGTTGTTAACAATAAAAAAGAGTTTGTTGCTTTATAAAAGTAACAAATTCAACAAAAAATACTCATAAAATAAATTAAAAAAAACTTATTTATTGATATAAAATATATACAATATGAAAAATAAATACACATAATGTGTATATTATATACATAAAAAATTTGTAAAATTACTAATTTTATTCTATAATTGTTCTGACTCTATGTATTAAGGAGGATGATATCGAAGAGATTAGAAAAAATAAACTAGTCGTCAAAAATCTTTATAAAGTCTTTGGGTCCAGTCCTAAAAAGGCTATGACTCTTTTAAAAGAGGGAATAAATAAAGATGAAATTTTTAAAAAAACGGGTATGACAATAGGAGTTAAAGATGCCTCTTTTGAGATAAAAGAGGGAGAAATCTTTGTAATAATGGGACTTTCAGGTTCTGGTAAATCTACACTTGTAAGATTACTTAATAGACTTATTGAGCCAACTTCTGGCCAAATATTTATTGATAATACAAATATAACTAACTTAACAGATAAAGAACTTATAGATATAAGAAGAGAAAAAATCTCTATGGTTTTTCAATCTTTTGCACTTATGCCACATATGAATATTATTGATAATGTATCTTTTGGATTGGAATTAAGCGGTATTTCAAAAGAGCAAAGATATGAAAAAGCAAGAATTGCACTTTCTCAAGTTGGTCTTGCTCAACACGAATTATCATATCCAGAAGAGTTAAGTGGTGGTATGCAACAAAGAGTAGGTTTAGCTAGAGCCTTAGCTAATAACCCAGATATATTGTTAATGGATGAAGCTTTTTCGGCACTTGATCCTTTAATTAGAACAGAGATGCAAGATGAACTTTTGACTTTACAAAGTGAAGAACAGCGTACTATTGTTTTTATTTCACATGATTTAGATGAAGCAATTAGAATTGGAGATAGAATTGCAATAATGCAACACGGTGAAATATCCCAAATAGGAACACCAGAAGAGATAATCAATAATCCTGCAAATGATTATGTAAAATCATTTTTTAAAGGGGTTGATGTAACTTCAGTTCTAAATGCTTCTCATATAGCTACAAAAGTTCGTTCTACAATTATTAATAAAGAAGGAACAGGAGTAAAATCAGCATTACAATATTTATCTGATTTTGATGATGATTTTGCATATTTTGTTGAAAAAAGCGGAAAATATTTAGGTTTATTGACTTTAGATTCTTTAAAAGAGCAAAAAAAATTAGGTGGAACAATTAAAGATGCAATAATTGATGAAAAACCTATAAATGAAAATTTACAAATATCTGAGTTTATATCTGATATTGCAGCTCACAAATATCCTACTGCTGTAATAGATGACAAAGGAAAATATAAAGGAACAATTTCAAAAAGTAGATTATTGAAAATTTTTGATGAAGGAGTAGATTATGAGTAGTGATCCTTGGGGAAATGCTTCTGCTTCTCAAGCAGATAAACAATCATCTGTTGATTGGACGTCTAATATAGATACATCAAATATTGATAATACAACAAATTTTGATATTTTACATCCATTTAAAGATTCAATTATTCCTTTTGATGATTGGACAAATCATGGGATTGATTGGTTAGTTGAGAACTTTAGAGAGTTTTTTCTTTATACAAAAGCACCAATTGATATTGTATTAAAAGCAATTGAGAGTTTTTTACAATATCTATCTCCTTATGTAGTAATTGCTTTTTTTGTATTACTTGCTTTACAATTTTCTACAAAGAAAATGGCATTTGGGACATTTTTATCACTTTTAGTAATTGGTTTTATTGGTGCTTGGGAAGAAGCAATGATAACTTTAGCTTTAGTAATAACTGCCGTTTTATTTTCTATTCTTATAGGATTGCCTTTGGGTATATGGACAGCAAAAAGTGAAAGGGCAAATAAAATAGTACGTCCAATATTAGATGCAATGCAGACAACACCAGCATTTGTTTACTTAATTCCAATAGTTATGCTATTTGGAATTGGTAATGTTCCTGGTGTTATTGTGACTATTATATTTGCACTACCTCCTTTAATTAGACTTACAAATCTAGGTATTCGACAAGTACCAAAAGATTTGATAGAGGCTTCAAGATCTTTTGGTGCAAATTCTAAACAGATGTTATGGAAAGTTCAAATTCCAGTTGCAATGCCAACAATTATGGCAGGAGTAAATCAGACTTTAATGCTTGCTTTATCAATGGTTGTAATTGCTTCAATGATTGCAGTTGGTGGACTTGGACAAATGGTATTAAATGGAATTGGAAGACTTGATGTTGGTTTAGCTGCTGTTGGTGGTTTAGGAATAGTTCTTTTAGCTGTTATATTAGATAGATTAACTCAATCAATGGGAAAAAAAGATAAAAATATAAAATTTAAGTGGTATGAAACAGGACCAGTTGGAATAGTATATAAAATAGTAAAAGGAAGAAAAAATGTTTAATAAAAAGATTTTAATTACAATAGCTTCATTATTTGTTTTTACAAGTTCTTTATTTGCAGTAAAAGTTACTGCTTTAAAAACGACAATTGCAGAAGAGGCTTTTCAGACAAAAATTGTAGTAAGTTTAGTAAAAAAATTAGGTTATGATGTAGAACTTACAAATGGTGTATCTTATGATATTGCTTATCAAACAATTGCTAATAATGCAAAAAGTGATGATGTATATTTTCTTGCAGTGAATTGGGACCCTTTACATAATGGAAAGATAAAAGCTCTTGGAGAAGATAAATTTGCAAGATATAATCCTTTTATAAAAGGTTGTGCACAAGGTTATTTAATAGATAAAAAAACAGCACAAAAATATAATATTAAATATATAAATGATTTGAAAAATCCAAAAATTGCAAAACTATTTGATTTAAATGGTGATGGAAAAGCAGACTTAGCAGGATGTAATGCTGGTTGGGGTTGTGAAAAAGTTATTGAGTATCAATTAGATGCATTTAAATTAAGAGATACAATTAAACATAATCAAGGTGAATATTCAGCATTAATAGCAGATACAATAGCAAATTATAAAAATGGTAAACCAATTTTATATTATACATGGACTCCTTATTGGGTTAGTGGAAAATTAGTTCCTGGACGTGATGTAGTATTTTTACAAGTTACACACTCAGCAAATCCAAATCAATCTTCGACAAAACTACCAAATGGTTCAGACTATGGTTTTGCAGTAAATTCTCAAAGAATTGTATCAAATGCCAGTGTTAGACAAAAACATAAAGATATTGCAAAATTATTTGATATTATAAAAGTAAATGTAAATGATATAAGTGGGCAAAATATGCTTATGAATAAAGGGCAAAAAAAAGATAAAGATATTAATAGACACGTTAAAATGTGGCTAGAAAAAAATAAAACTAAAGTAGATGCTTGGATAAAAGAAGCAAAAGCTGCAAAATAAATCATAAAAGGAAAAGAGAACTCTCTCTTTTTCTAGACTTAAACTTAAATTAAAGTTAATTTAGATATTATACGCGTTCTTAATTATCTTTAATCACTTTTAGATATGCAAGAAACCTCACATGTGTCAGTCCTAAAATGGGTTGTATTATTATTATGATACTAAGGGGCACAGAGGCAAAACCCAATTGAAAAAAATAAAAACTTAGGAGAAACAATATGGTTACAATGAAAGACCTATTAGAATGTGGTGTACACTTCGGACACCAAACAAGAAGATGGAATCCAAAAATGAAAAAATTCATTTTCGGTGTTAGAAAAAATATTTATATTATCGACTTACAAAAAACGTTAAGATATTTCAGATATACATACAATGTAGTAAGAGATGCAGCTGCTGAAGGTCAAACTATGATCTTTGTTGGTACTAAAAAACAAGCTAGTGAAGCTGTAAAAAGAGCTGCTGAATCTTGTGGTATGCCATACGTTAACCACAGATGGTTAGGTGGTATGTTAACAAACTACGGTACAATCAAAAAATCAATTAGAAAATTAGAAGTTATTAAAAAAATGAGAGAAGAAGGTCAATTTGATCTTTTAACTAAAAAAGAAGCTTTAATGCTTTCAAGAAAAGAAGAAAAATTAGAGTTATATCTTGGTGGTATCAAAGAGATGAAAAACTTACCAGATTTAATGTTCGTTCTTGATGCAGTTAAAGAAAAAATTGCTATTAAAGAAGCAAGAAGATTAGGAATTAAAGTAGTTGCTCCATTAGATACAAACTGCGACCCTGATTTAGTTGATTTCCCAATTCCAGGAAATGATGATGCAATTAGATCAATTCAATTATTCTGCCAAGAAATGGCAGCAGCAGTAAATGAAGGTAAAGCAGCAGCTGCAGATGCAGAAGGTACTGATGAAGTAGAAGCTCCTGTAACTGAAGAAGAAGCAAAAGAAGTAGTTGCTGAAGCAGTAGCTGAGGAAGAAACTACAACTAAAGAGGAAGCGTAATCATGGCTGGTGCAACTCCTAAATTAATCAAACAATTAAGAGAGATGTCTGGTGCAGGTATGCTTGATTGTAAAAATGCTTTAAATGAGTGTGAAGGTGATTTAGATAAAGCTGTTCAACACTTAAGAGAAGCAGGATTAAGTAAAGCTGCTAAAAAAGCTGGTAATGTTGCTGCAGAAGGTTTAGTTTCTGTATTAGTTAATGAAGATAATACTAAAGGTACAATCTTAGAACTTAACTCACAAACTGACTTTGTTGCAAAAAATGATAATTTTATTGCATTAACAAAAGAGATTACTGCTCATGCACAAGTTAATGATATTAAAGATGCTGAAGCATTAGCTACATCTACAATTAACGGGCAAGACTTTACGACTTTCTTAAATGAAAAAATCGCAACTATTGGTGAAAACCTTGTTGCTAGAAAATTAGCTACTGTTGAAGGTCAAGTAGTTAATGGTTATGTTCATGCAACTGGTAGAGTAGGAGTTTTATTAGCTGCTACTTGTGATGATGCTGCTAAAGAAAAAACTGCTGCATTATTAAAAAGTGTTGCAATGCACGCATCAGCTATGAAACCAACTGTTATTTCATATACTGATTTAGACCCAGAATTCGTTGAAGCTGAAAATAGAGCAATTGTAGCAGAAATTGAAGCTGAAAATGATGAATTAAAAAGATTAGGAAAACCTCTAAAAAATATTCCTGATTTTGTTTCTATGTCTCAATTAACAGATGAAGCTCTTGCAAATGCAAAAGCTAATTTTGAAGCTGAGTTAAAAGAACAAGGTAAACCAGAAAAAATCTGGGACAAAATTATTCCAGGTAAAATTGAAAGATATATCCAAGACAATACTCAATTAGATGGAAGATTAGCTCTTTTATCTCAAGCATATGTTATGGATGATAAAAAAACAGTTGAGCAAGCAATTGCTGATACTGATGCATCAATTAAAATTGTTGAATATATTAGATTTGAACTTGGTGAAGGTATTGAGGTAGAAGAAGAAGATTTTGCAGCAGAAGTTGCAAAACAAATGGGTAAATAATCCATAAAGTTTAATTGTGCACGGACAAAAAGAAAATAGCTCGTCACATCTTTCAAATCCCCTTTTGCTTGAAGCAAAGGGGATTTCTCATAAATTTGACTACGAACTTTTTAATAATATAAATTTATCTTTATATAAAAATGAAACTATTGCCATCATTGGAATGAGTGGTAGTGGAAAATCTACATTATTAAATATATTATCATCTCTTTTAGAACCAAATGAAGGTTCAGTTTCTTATAATGGTACAGATATATACAAATTAAAAAAATCTAAGCTTTTAAATATACGTAGAGAAGATTTTGGTATAATATTTCAAGCCCACTATTTATTTAGAGGATTTAGTGCAAAAGAGAATTTAGATATTGCAACATTATTAAGTTCAAATGATATAGATACTACTTTACTTAAAAATCTTGATATTGAACATGTTATAAATCAAGGTGTTGGAGAGTTAAGTGGAGGTCAACAGCAAAGATTATCAATTGCTAGAGTTTTAACAAAAAAACCAAAAGTAATTTTTGCTGATGAACCTACGGGTAATTTAGATAAAGAGACATCTTCTCACGTAATGCAAGCTTTATTTGATTATGTCAAAAACAATGAAGCTGGACTTATTTTAGTTACACATGATGAAGAACTCGCAAGTAAATGTGATAGAACTTTTAAAGTTGTTGATTTGAAGTTAGAGGAGATAAGGTGAATTTATTATTAATAAGTGATACAGCAATTATTATAAAAATTTTTACATTGATATGTAAAAAAGTAGGAATAAAACTAGATATTCAAAATAACTATGAGATTAATGAAAAAAAAGATTTTATAATAATTGATCAAAAATTTATTGATGATAAATTTAATAGCTTTAAAAAACAGTGCTCAAAATTGGGTGCAATTTCAAATGATGAATTACCTTTTGATAAAGCCAGAGATTTTATTATTCCAAGACCTTTTTTACCTCTACAATTACAAGAAATACTAAATGAGCAGATTCAATTTTTAAAAGAAGAGAGTGTTGCTGAACAAAAAGTTGTTTCTAAAAAATCTAATTTGAATATTAATTTAGAAGAAGATGCAAGTGACTTAACTAATTATGTTGAATCACTTGCAGATGATATTGCAGCAGATATTGATGATGATACTGATGAAAGTATTGTAACTTTAGCTTCTTTAAAAGAGGGTGGAGTTTTGGATAATAGTGAACTAAGTAGAATCAATGACATCTTAAGATATGAAGATGTTCAAAATGAAGTTATAAAAGATGAAAATGATTGGAAAGAGTTATCAGATATTATTGATGATGCGTTAACAGAAGTTAATGAATATGATTTAACTCATCCAAGTGAGCCATTAAAATTAATTCTTAGTAGATATTCAATAGAAGAGTTAAAGCCTCTTTTGCAAAAATTTGACCAATCTGTTATTGATAAGTTATCAAATGGCGAAGATATAGATTTAAAACTAAGTTTAAAGGAAAAGACTAATGCATAGTGAGTTTGGAGCGATATTACTTATCTCTGGACCAAGTGGATGTGGAAAATCAACTCTATTAAAAGAAGTTTATAAAAATATAAATGAGTATTATTTTTCTATTTCAACTACTACAAGAGCTCCACGAGAAGGTGAACAACATGGTGTTGATTACTTTTTTGTATCAAAAGAAGAGTTCGAAAAAGATATAAAAGATGGAAATTTTTTAGAATATGCAAATGTTCATGAAAACTATTATGGGACATCTTTAAAGCCTGTAAAAAAAGCTTTAGAAGAGGGTAAATTAGTTATTTTTGATATAGATGTTCAAGGGCATGATTTAGTTAAAAAAACAGAACTTGCATCTTATGTAACATCTGTTTTTATTACAACTCCTACATTAACTGAATTAGAAAATAGATTAAACTCAAGAGCAACTGATTCAAAAGATGTAATAGAAAAAAGAGTTAGCAATGCAAAAATAGAGATTAATTCTATTGATAAATATGATTATTTTCTAATAAATGATGATTTGCAAGAAGCTAGCAAAAAACTAGTATCAATTGCAAATATTACAAAAATTAAAGCAAGTTTATTTAATAAAAATGAAGTTGTAAGTTCTTGGATGAAGTAGTTTATACTTCATCAAAACTTATAGGCTTACCAAAGTAGTAACCTTGTGAATATGTAATATCAAGTGATTTTACTTTTTCATATATCTCTTTACTACTTACAAATTCTGCAACTGTTGCAAATCCAAACTCTTTTGAGAATGTTGAAATAGTATTTACGATAATTTCTTGATTTTTTGAGTGGTCAATCTCTTTTATTAAAGAACTATCTATTTTTACAAAGTCAATATTTAAGTTTGTAAGCATATTAAAGTTAGAGTATCCAGCACCAAAGTCATCTACTCCAACTGTACAACCTAACTCTTTTACATCTTTGATGAATTTTTTTACAATTTCCATATCTGAAATCTCTTCACTTTCAAGTATTTCAAATTCTAAAAGATTAGTGTATTCACTCTCGTTTCTTAGTTCTTCATAGATAAATCTTCTTGTCTCACTACTTGCAATATCTTCAAAAGATATATTAACTGCAACTCTTTTATTTTTATTTTTGATTAAAAGCAGTGCTTCTCTTAGCATCACTCTTATGATATTTGGATATAGTTTAGCTTTTTTTGCAATATCAAGAAATTTAAATGGAGCAATTACTTCACCATCATCTTCAATAAATCTAATTAAAGCTTCGTATTTATAAATTTCTTGAGTTTGATTATTTACAATTGGTTGATAAAAACCTTTAAAGTTACCATTTTTTAATCCATTTTTGATTTTTTTAACCCATTTGATATTCTCTTCAAATGACTCTTGGATATTAAATGAGTCTTCATAAATCATTACTTGCTCAAATTTACTTCTTGCGTAAGCAATAACTCTTTGAGAGAATTTATAAGCTCTATTTCCATCACCTTTAGCAATACCAATTGTAATTGCCAAATCTATTTCATTATCATCTAAAATTATTGTGTCTTTTTGGATATTATCAGCAAACTCTTTACATTTATTTTTAAATTCAATAATATCTTTTTTCTCATCTCTACAAACAATAGCAAACTTGTCAGCTTCAATTCTATAAATTTTATAATCTTGTTTACTAAAATGCTCTTTTAAATTATCAGAAAACTCAGATAAAATTCTATCACCATTTGTTTCTCCAAATAGGTCATTTATAGTTGAGAATTTATCTATATTTATTAGAGCCATTAAATCTTCTTTTGTTTGCTCTAAATCTTTTTTCAATCTATTTCTATTTGGTAAATGAGTTAATTTATCAATATATAAATCTTTTAATTCATGGTAAAGTAGTGATTGACTCATAGTTTGAAGCAATTTTTTCATATCTATTGGTTTTAGTACATATTTATCTACACCAATATCAATAGCTTCTAGTAAATATTCTGTATTTGAAAAAGCAGTTGCAACAATAATAGGAATATTTGGATTTATCTCTTTTATCTCTTTAATCATCTCTAAACCATTCATTTGTGGCATATTTACATCTGTGATAATTAAATCAATCTCTTCTTCATTTTCTTTAAATAGCTCAAGACCTTCTTTCCCATCTTTTGCTACAAATTGTTTTTTTGTGAAACCTTTTAGTATGTTTAAGGTTATCTCTCTTAGACTCTCTTCATCTTCTGCGTATAATATAGTAATATTTTTTAATATTGATATATTGTTAATCATTAAGACTTACTCCAAACTTAATTCGCTATAATAATAAGTTAATAAAATCAAATTGTTATATTCAGTAATAATAACATAAAAGGTTTTAAAAGAGGTTATATGATAAAAATATTCAAAATAAATATACAAAAACCTCAAAAACTGCGTATTTTTAATATAAAAATTGTGATGTAAAAAAAAGTTAGGAAAAATAAGTGTCGAAAATAAAATGTGATCATTGTCATTTAGAGTATGATGATGATATTATGATTAAGGATGGGAATCTACATTTTTGTTGCAAGGGATGTCAAGGGGTATATCACTTATTAAAATCTGATGGGTTGGACTCTTTTTATGATAAATTAGGAAATAAAACTATTACTCCTCCAATTGAATCTGATAATGATGTTGAGAAATTTGATACACAAAGTTTTGAAGAGAATTTTATCGGTGTTACTGAAGATGGATACAAAAAAATAGATTTAATTATAGAAGGTATACATTGTGCTGCTTGTGTGTGGTTAAATGAAAAAGTTTTATTTAATACTGATGGAATTATTGAAGCTAGTATAAATTTCTCTACAAATAAAGCGAAAATAGTTTGGGATGATGAAAAAATAAAACTATCTCAAATTATATTAAAAATTAGAAGTATTGGATACAACGCATACGCTTATGATGCGAGTATTGCTGATGAGCAAGCAAGTAGTGCAAAAAGAGATTTTTTTATTAGAATGATGGTTGCAGTATTTGCAACAATGAATATCATGATGCTTTCTGTTGCAAAATATACTGGATTTTTTACTGGAATTGATGAGCAAATAAAAAACTACATTCATATAGCTGAATTTATCTTTTCAACTCCTGTTTTATTTTATAGTGGATGGATATTTTATAAAGGTGCATATTATGGTTTAAAAAATCGTATTTTAAATATGGACTTTTTAGTAATATCTGGAGCTTCCTTTTCTTATGTTTTCTCTTTATATATTCTTTTTGGAGGAAAAGGTGAAAGTTATTTTGATAGTGTTGCTATGATTATTACTTTTGTATTAGTTGGTAAGTATTTAGAAGTAATTGGTAAAAAAAGTGCAGTAGATACTCTTGATAAAATAAAAAGTTCAATTCCTCTTGAAGCAACAATTATCTTAAATGGAATAAAAAAAATATTGCCAATAAATAGTGTAAAAGTTGGAGATATAGTTGAGTTAAAAGCAGGAGAAAAAGCATCTTTTGATGGTAAATTAATTAGTGAAAATGCCTCATTTGATGAATCAAGTTTAACTGGTGAATCTCTTCCTATTGATAAAAAAAGAGGTGAGAAAATATTTAGTGGAACAATAAACAATGAATCAGTTATTAGATATGAAGTTGAAAAAACTTATAAAGATTCAACTCTAAATTCAATTGTAACTCTTTTAGAAGATTCTCTTAGTTCTAAGCCAAAAATAGAGCATAAAGCAAATGAAATATCAAAAGGATTCAGTCTTACAATATTAGCTTTATCTATTATTACTTTTATTGTTTGGTACTATTTTGGAATTGATTTAGGCTTTGATTATGATGGTGTTAATCATTTTGAAAAATCATTTATTGTTGCAATTTCTGTTATTGTTATTGCTTGTCCTTGTGCTTTAGCTTTGGCTACACCAATTGCAAATTTGATAGGTATCTCAGAACTTGCAAAAAGAGGATTACTTTTCAAAGAAGCTAAGTTTATTGAAACATTAGCAACATCAGATACTTTAGTATTAGACAAAACAGGAACTATTACAAAAGGAAAATTAAAAGTTAAAAAAGCAAGAATTCTTGATGATAATATTCATAAATTAAATCTTTTATATTCATTGATTGTAAGTTCAAATCATCCTATAAGTAAATCAATAAAAAAATATTTGCAAGATAATTATACTTTAGAAGAGAAAGAACTTTTAGATATTAAAACAATTAGTGCAAAAGGATTAACTGCAAAATATAAAAATGTAGATGGCAAAATTTTTAATTTAATAGGTGGTAATATTAAATTATTAAGAGATAATAATATTAATTACAAATTTGATAGTGAAAATTCTATATATCTATTTGCAATAAACTCAAAAGTAATTGCAACTTTTGAACTTGAAGATGAATTAAAAGAGGGTGCTAAAGAGTTCATATCAAATATTAATACAATGGGAATAGATACTGTTATGTTAACAGGAGATAATGAACAAACTGCTTCTAAAGTTGCAAAAGAAGTAGGAATAAAAAATTATGTTTGTGATGTGAATCCTATTGAAAAAGCACAATTTATTGAAGATTTGAAAAAACATAATAAAACTGTTGTTATGGCTGGTGATGGAATAAATGATTCTGTTGCTTTAGCTAAAAGTGATGTTGCAATTGCTATGGGAAATTCTGCTGATATTGCACTTAGTGTTTCAGATATTGTTTTATTAAATAACTCATTAAAAAGCTTAGAGGATTCATTTGTTATTTCGCAAAGAACATATAAGTTTATAAAACAAAATCTTTTAATATCACTGATTTATAATGCTATTACAATACCACTTGCAATTGCAGGATATGTAATACCATTAGTTGCTGCATTATCAATGAGTTTAAGTTCGTTGATTGTTGTTGGAAATTCAATGAGAATAAAATTAAAAAAATAGGGGGAATAAGTGGCTATAAATGATACTCTTTTGATGATGTTGGTAGTAGGACTAATTATATCTTTTGCTATATTAGGTATATTTATTTGGGGTGCAAAAAATGGACAATTTGATGATAGTGAAAAGATGATGGGTGGATTGCTTTTTGATTCTACTGATGATTTAAATGATGCAAAAGATAAAGATGAAAGAATAAAAGAGGCAAAAAAAGAGCATAAAAAAAGTAAATCACCCAAAGAGTGATTTACTTTTATAATTTAAGCTAAAACAGAAAAAATTATTTGAATGATGAAATAGTTTTAGCTAATTCTTTAATATCAGCATCAGAAAGTCTAGCAACTTGACCTTTCATAACACCTTTCATTGCTCCACCATATGATCCATCTTTATAACCATGTAAAGCTTTTTCAATTTTATCAGCTGGCCAACCAGCAATAACGTGAGATTTACCTAAAGCTTTTTTTTCAGCTTTAGCCCCGTGACAGCTTGCACATTGTGCGAAGTTTGCAGCCATTAAAGATGCTGCTGCAATTAAAGTTCCTAATACAATTTTTTTCATTTTTTTATCTCCTTCAATATATAGGGTAATTATTCTACCTTTTTTTTTCTTGAATAAAGTTTTAAAAAAAAAATTAATATTAGTGTAAATAATTATAATAAAAGCAGATATTATCTTAGTTTAAAGGCTTCTTATTATATGATATTATAATTTTATGGGGTATATGGTTTTGCAAAAGATATGAGAGATGATGTAGTTTTAAGTATAGATAATTTAACATTTGCATATAACAAAAACAAACCAATATTTCAAGATTTTAATCTTGAGTTAAAAAAGGGTGAAGTGGTTTGTATTGTAGGAGAGAGTGGAAAAGGTAAAAGTACACTTTTTGAACTTATTTGCAAAAACTTAAAACCAATAAAAGGTGAGATAAAAACAGAAAAATTAAGTTGTATTTATCAAGACCCTTATAGCTCTTTTCATCCATCTTTTACTATTCTTAATCAAATAGAAGATGTGATTAATGATAAGAAATATTTATATGAAAATATTAATATTTTTATAAAAGAGCTAAGCTTAAATAAGCAACTTTTAGAGAAAAAACCTCATGAATTAAGTGGAGGTCAACTTCAACGATGTTCAATCTTAAGAAGTTTACTTATGAAGCCAAAATTATTACTTGTGGATGAAGCAACATCTGCTTTGGATAATGTAATAGCTTTAGAGGTTATGAAGCTGCTTATCAAGCATTTAGATAAGTGTGCGATACTTTTAATTACTCACGATATGTCACTTGCAAAATGGTGTGCGGACAAAATAATAGATTTAAATAGGTTGTATGATGGGAAATAAAAAAGCTTTAGTTTTATTAAATATGGGTGGACCAAGAACAAAAGACGAGTTGAAAATGTTTTTAACTAATATGTTTAATGATAAAAATATTATTACAGTAAAAAGTAATTTATTAAGAAAAATGATTGCATTTTTTATTACAACTTCAAGATTAAATAGTGCTTGGGAAAATTATGAAAAGATTGGTGGTTATTCACCAATAAATAAAATTACAGAAGATTTAGTTGATAAATTAAATGATAGTTTTGATGATATGTTTGTTACACAAGCAATGAGATATACTCCTCCATTTGCTTCAAGTGCAGTAGAACAGATAAAAGAAAAAGGAATAAAAGATGTAATATTACTTCCTTTATACCCTCAATATTCAACTACAACAACAAAATCATCAGTTGAGGATTTTATAGAAGTTTCAAATAATGAGTTTAATATAGAAGTAATTGATCCTTTTTATAAAAATGATACTTTTAATGATGTTATTGTAAAAGAGTTAACATCAACAGTTGAAGATGTAAGTGAATATAATCTTATCTTCTCTGCACATGGACTTCCTCAAAAAATAGTTGATGCTGGAGATGTATATGAAAAACATATAAATGAACATGTACAAATTTTATCAGAAAAGTTAAAACAAAAAGGTTTTAATTTCAAATCAATAAATTTAGCATACCAATCAAAAGTTGGACCAATGAAGTGGTTAGAACCTTCACTAGATAATATGTTGAAAAATTTTAAAGAACAGAAAGTTTTAATATATCCAATTGCTTTTATTATTGATAATTCAGAAACAGATTTTGAATTAAGTATTGAATATAAAGAGATAGCTGATGAGATTGGTATTAGTGATTATAAAGTTTGTAAATGTGTAAATGATAGTGTAGAATTTCAAGAAACAATAAAAGAGTTATTAAGTAAGTAATATGAATCTTAAAATTCTATTGGATGTTGCAAGAAAAAGTATCTTTACAAGCTTTGATAAATCATTGAGTTTAAATAAAGATTACTATTTATCAAAATATGATGAGTTAAGTGAACAGCGAGCCTCTTTTGTTACTTTAAAGTTAAATGGAAGATTAAGAGGTTGTATTGGTTCACTTGATGCTTGTAGAGAACTTTATGAAGATGTTTTTGATAATGCACGAAAAGCAGCATTTAATGACCCTAGATTTGAACCAATAGAACTAAGAGATTTTGCAAATATCAAAATTGAAGTCTCTGTTTTAACTCCAGCAAAAAAAATTGATTATATTGATAAATATGATTTGAAAGAAAAAATAATTCCAAAAAAACATGGAGTTATTTTAGAGTATGAGGATAAAAGAGCAACTTTTTTACCTCAAGTTTGGCAAGAGTTACAAACTTTTGAACAGTTTATAAGTTCCCTATGTTTAAAAGCTGGAGTTTCATCTACTTGTTTGGAAAACAATGCAAAAGTTTATGTTTATGAAGTTATGATAGAAAGAGAAGCTTAATGTTTTTTTTAAAAAAGTTAATATCTAGTTTTTTGATGCCTTTGCCTATTGGAGTTATTTTAATAGCTCTTGCAGCTATTTTTTTATATAAAAAATCATATTTTAAAAGTAAAGTATTTTTAGTTTTATCTTGTTTATGGTTTGTTTCATTATCTTATGAACCAGTTGTAAATAGATTATTGACTCCATTAGAAAGTAGTTATAAAGCTTTAAAAGTAATACCAACTGATGTGAAATATATAGTGGTATTAGGAAGTGGACACACTTCAAATGAGCAGTTAAGTATAACTTCTCAATTGAGTCAAGTTGCGTTAAATAGGTTTTTAGAAGGTTATAGAATATATAAAAACTTGCCAGAAAGTAAACTTATATTTTCTGGATATGAAGGACCTGACAAAACACCTCACGCACTAATGCAAAAAAAATTAGCGTTAGAATTAAAAGTAAAAGATAAAGATATTATAACAATAAGTAAACCTAAAGATACTACGCAAGAAGCAGTGGCTATAAAAAATTTATTACATGATGAAAAATTTATACTCGTTACTTCAGCTTCACATATGAAAAGAGCGATGAAGATATTTAAAAAATTAAGATTAAATGCCATTGCTGCACCTACTAATCATCTTGCAAAAAATGAAGGAAGATATTTTTCAAGATTGAGTGCTTATAATTTATATAAAAGTAAAGTTGCTTTTCACGAATATTTAGGACTTTGGTGGGAAGATATAAAAGATATATTAAGGTAAATTAATAAAGATTTAGTTAAAATTGCGACTTAGTTGCATTTATAATAAGGTAAATAATTGAATATAGTAGAGATTAAAAATTTGTCATATAAGTATGACAAAGCAAATGTTTTAGAAAATATAAATTTAACAATCAAAAAAGATGATTTTTTAGCAATAATTGGACCAAATGGTGGTGGAAAATCAACTCTTTTAAAATTGATATTAAAATTAAAAAAACCTCAAATAGGAACAATAACAAAAAATCTAAAAGATAACTGTTTTGGATATGTTCCACAAAATACAAATTTAAATATAGATTTTCCAATTACAGCACTTGAAGTTGTTTTAATGGGACACATATCAGCAAAAAAGAAGTTTTTTGGTTACTCAAAAGAGGATATTTCTTGTGCGATGAATTCACTAGAACAAGTTGGAATGAAAAATTATGCAAATAGTAAAATAGGAAATTTAAGTGGAGGGCAAAGACAAAGAGTTTTTATAGCAAGAGCACTTTGTTCAAACCCAGAAATTTTGCTACTTGATGAGCCAACAGCAAGTATTGATGTAAAAGGACAAAAAGAGGTTTATGAACTTCTTGCAAAATTAAATAAACAAATTACAATAGTTGTAGTAAGTCATGATATTTCAGTTTTATTAAATTATGCAAAAAGTGTTGCACACGTAAATAAAAATTTGGTTTATCATAAACTTGATAATGTAGAAAAAAATGTTGATGATAGTGAGCATTTATGTGAAGTAGAGTTATTATCAGCATTAGGAAAATCATCTTGTGGGTGTAGTCATCATGGTTGATAGTATAATTCAAGCATTATCTTATGATTTTGTTCAAAATGCATTAATAGCAGGAATTTTAATCTCTCTAGCTGCGGGAATAATTGGTTCATTAGTTGTAGTAAATAGAATTACATTTTTAGCAGGTGGAATCGCTCATAGTTCATATGGTGGAATAGGACTAGCAATATTTCTAGGCTTACCAATATTACTAGGAGCTACATTTTTTGCAGTTATATCTGCAATTTTTATAGCTTTTATTACTCAAAATAATAAAGCCAGAATTGATAGTATAATAGGAATGATGTGGGCTTTAGGAATGGCAATAGGTATTGTCTTTGTTGATTTAACACCTGGATACAATGTAGATTTGATGAGTTATCTATTTGGTTCAATTATTGCAGTATCAAATGAAGATATTACTTTTATGGCTGTTTTAGATGTTGTTATTATTTTAAGTGTATCACTTTTTTATAAACAAATATTAGCAGTTTCATATGATAGTGAATTTGCAAAATTAAGAGGAATAAGTGTTAAGTTTTTTTATACTCTAATACTTATACTTGCTGCACTTTGTGTAGTTGCCGCTATTCGAGTTGTTGGACTTATATTAGTAATAGCACTTCTTACAATACCAACTTATATAGCAGAACTATTTGCATCAAGGTTATCAACTATGATGATTATTAGTGCAGTTTTTGCAGTATTTTTTACTGTGTGTGGATTAATTATCTCTTATTTTTATGATATTAGTTCTGGTGCAAGTATAATTATTGTGGGAGTAATAACTTTATTAATCGTAAAACTAATAAAGAGATAAATTTAGATATAATAAATAAAATTTAATTAACGGAATAACCAATGAATAAAAATATAAAATTAGGTGAAATAAACACTTTAAAAATAAATAGAGCAAGTGAACCTGGATTATACTTAATCTCTCAAGATGAAACAGAAGTTTTACTTCCAAATGTATATATAAAACAAGGTATGAGTTTAGGTCAAGAAATTGAGGTTTTTATCTACACAGATAGTGAAGATAGACTTGTTGCTACTACTTTAACTCCAAAAGCAATGATAAATGAAATCCAATATTTAGAAGTTGTTGATACTGCCAAATTTGGTGCTTTTGTTGATATTGGACTACCAAAAGATATATTAGTTCCAATAAATAAACAAAAATCAACTTTTAAAGTAGGTGAAAAAAGATTAGTTAAAATTATTGAAGATGAAAAATCACATAGACTAATTGGAACAGAAAAATTTATAAAAAACTTTAATCGAAATACAAAAAATTTCAAAAGAAATGATGAGGTAAATATTATAATTTATCAAAAAACACCTCTTGGATTTAAAGTAGTTATAAATGAAGAGTATGAAGGAATGATTTTTCATAGTGAAATTTTTACAAAAGTTAATATAGGTGATAAAAAAGTAGCTTATATAAAAACAGTAAGAGAAGATGGAAAACTAGACTTATCTTTGCAAAAAATTGGTGAAGAGAAAAGTTTAGATGATGTAAATAAAGTGATTGATGTTTTAAAAAACAATAATAATATTTTAAATGTTACTTCAAAAAGTGATGCAGAAAATATTATAAATCTTTTTGGAATGAGTAAAAAAAGATTTAAAGCTGTATTGAACACTTTAGTAACTACAAATCAAGTTCACATTGAAGATAACTCTATAAGATTACATCATTAAGTAATTTTTTAAAGTAATTTAATATAATAATTTTTAAATACAAAATAAGGATGGAAAATGGCAATTACTCATTTAAAAGGTGAAGAAGTAAATTTACTTGGAAATGAAGTAAATGTTTCTGATAGTGCACCAATTGTAAAAGTTGTAGGACAAGATTTAAGTGAATTTGAAATTGGTGGAGCAAAAGATGATGTTCAAGTATTAGTTGTTGTACCATCATTAGATACACCTGTATGTGCAGCAGAAACAAGAAAATTCAATGAAGAAGCAGCAAGATTAAGTAATGTAGAAATTAGTGTAGTTTCTATGGATTTACCTTTTGCAATGGGAAGATTTTGTACAACAGAAGGAATAGAAAATATCAATGTTGGAAGTGACTTTAGAAATAAAGAACTTGCAAGTGCATATGGACTATTAATCGAAAATGGACCTTTAGCAGGAATTGCAGCAAGAGCTGTATTTGTAATTGATACTAATGGAAATGTAGTTTATAAAGAACTATGTGATGAAATTACAAAAGAGCCAGATTATGATGTTGTAATGAAAGAAATTGAAAAATTAATCTAATTTTTTAGCTAAATTTGTCATAAGTCAATTTTTATATCATTTTGAAAGGTTATAATTTGATATAAAAATTGAAAAAAGTCAAAAAAGACTTTTTAGGAGTAATTATGACAAATTGGTTTAAATCTTTTTCAAACCAACCACATCAACCATTTTTCTTAAGTGGAATAATATTTTTTATATCATTTATATTATTACTTTTTGCAGCTTATTCAAGAATAATAAACTTAAGTTCAACAATACTAACATATCATACATATTCAATGCTTTTTATAGTATTTATACAATTTATAATCGGTTACTTATATATACTTTTCCCAAAAATTTTAGAAGAAAAACCAATAAAAAAATCTACATATATGATGCATTTTTATATATACTTTTTTAGTAGTTTAGGATTTTTATCATCGTTGTTTTTTTCATCTGAATATATTATATTTTTTACATTAGCTTTACTTTTAGTGCAGTTTTTATCTTTTAAATTACTTTTTATTATGAATTTAGAAAGTAATATCCAAAACAAAAAAGATACAAGTTGGATACTATTTTTTCTTTTCATTGGAATAATCGCACATATAATATTTTATGTATCTTTTTATGAGTTGGGATATTCATTTTCTTTGAAAAAAGCAGGAACATATATTGGGTTTTATCTTTACTTTTTTGGTGTAGTTTTTTCTATTTCTCAAAGAATGATACCTCAAATTACAAAAGCAAAAATAGAAGATTATAAAATAAATAAATCAATGTTATTGATGACAAAATTTACTATTTTGATGTTTTTTAAAGTTCTTACTCATTTTTATGAAAATAGTTATTTCTCTTTAGTTGTTAATATTCTATTTTTTGTTTTTATTGTATATGAATTAGTTAAATGGAGACTTCCAATATTTAGAGTTAATTCAATATTATGGATACTTTATATTTCCATGTATTGGATTCCTATTGCATTTTTCTTGCTTGTTATACAAAATATAGTTGAGATAATACATATTCATTTTTTATTTGAACAAGCACCTTTACATACACTTGCTTTAGGATATTTTACTACTTTATTTTTGGGATTTATTTTTAGAGTAACTCTTTTTTATAAAGGGAAAACACAAAATGCAAATGGTATTACTACAATACTTTTTCTATTTTTACAAATTGCAGTTATATTAAGATTGGTTGCATCTTTTAGTCTAAATACAGAACTAAGTTATGTATTGTGGATAAATATTGCTTCATTTAGTTTTGCATTTATTTTGTTACTTTGGTTCTTGAATTACTTAAAAATTTTATTAATTAGCAAATAAATACTACACAAATCCTTTATATTTATTGTATAAACTAATATTACAATAAAGGATTTGTTATGAAGTATCTAAAAACAAAACAGTGGCAAATAAAACAGAGTGAAGTTACATCAGAAACTTTATTTAATAAAAGAAGAGATTTTATTAAATTGGGTGCTGCATCTTTAGTATCATCTGGAGCAATTTTTGAACTACTTGCAAAAGATAAAATACCACTTGCAAATCTACAATATAAAAAAGATAAAAATGAAAGTAATCTTACTTTAAATAGTTATGAGCAAATAACGTCACACAATAACTTTTATGAATTTACAACAAATCAAAGTAAAGTAAAAGATATGGCTCATACTTTAGATACTTCAAATTGGAAAATAGAAGTTGATGGACTTGTTGAAAAACCTATGATTATTGACTTTGAAACTATAATGAAAAAGTTTCCTTTAGAAGAGAGAATATATCGTTTTAGATGTGTTGAAGGTTGGTCTATGGTTGTTCCTTGGATTGGGTTTGAACTATCTAAACTTATAAAATATCTAAAGCCTTTATCAAGTGCTAAATATATAAAATTTGAAACATTGTATGATGAAAAAATGTTTCCAGACCAATCACGAGGTGTTTTTTCAACTATATCTTATCCTTATGTTGAAGCTTTAAGAATGGATGAAGCGATGAATGAACTTACTATTTTAGCAGTTGGTTTATATGGTTCCTCAATGCCAAAACAAAATGGAGCACCAATTAGATTAATTGTACCTTGGAAATATGGATTTAAATCTATAAAATCAATTTCTAAAATTTCATTTGTAGATAAGCAACCTTTAAATAGTTGGCAAAAAGAGAATAAAAATGAGTATGGTTTTTATGCGAATGTAAATCCATATGTTGATCATCCAAGATGGTCTCAAAGTAAAGAGAGAGTTTTAGGTAAATTTTTCAAACAAAGAACATTGATGTTTAATGGATATGAAAAACAAGTTGCAAGTTTATATAAAGGTATGGATTTAACTAAGGATTTTTAATGAGAATATTTCTATTTGTACTTTTTTTAACTCCTTTTTTTATAGCTTTATATTCACTATTTATAACTCAAAGTGTAATTGACCCTATCAAATATATCTACACTTTTTCTGGAGTTGTTGCAACTGTTATTCTATTTTTTACAATTATAATATCACTTATAAAAAGATATATAAATTTGATGAAATATAGAAGAATGATAGGATTATTTGGATTTTTTTATGCTTCTTTACATATTATAAATTTTGTTGTTTTAGATGCACAATTTGATGTTGATTTTATAATTAATAATTTAATAAAAAAGCCATTTATATATCTTGGTGCAATGGCATTTCTTATTCTTGTATTTTTAGCAGTAACTTCAACAAAAAGACTTTTTAGAAAATATAATAAGTACCATAAAACTTTGTATTTATCACTTGTTTTGATTATTATTCATTTTATATTGGCACAAAAATCACTTGATATTTATCAAATATTTTATATATTTATAATTGGTGTTATTTCTATTTTTAAACTAATTCAAATAAAAAGTTTATTCAATAGAAATTAGTTTATATCCTACACCTCTTAAATTAATAATCATTCCATTTTTTAATTTCTTTTTTAATTTATGAATAATTGAACGCATACTAACTGATTCCATCTCTTTACTATCCCACACATATTCATGTATCATCTCATTTGTTACTGATTTATTTATGTTTTTTACAAATAGAGTTAAAAGTAGTTTCTCTTTTGTTGTAAGCTCAATTTCGTGGTTATGTTTATAAAGTTTCTCTTCTAACAAATTAAAAGTAAAGTTATATCCTAACTCAATATTCATATCTGAGTTTTGCTCTTTTTTATAAGATAAATGGTATTGAATTCTTAAAAATAGTTCTTCAAAATCAAATGGTTTTTTTATATAGTCATTACATCCAAGATTAAAAGATTTTTTTATATTTTCAATATCTATTTCTGCACTTATCATTATTACAGGAGTATTTATATTTTCATTTCTTATTATTTCTAAGATTTTATGGCCATCAAATCCTAATACATTAACATCCAAAATATATAAATCATATCTATTATTTAATATAATATTTGCAGCTTCATACCCATCAAAAAAGTTCTCTACAAAAAAGCCTTTATTTTCTAATGATAGTTTTATTATCTTATTTAAAGAAGTATCATCTTCTAATAAAAAAATTTTCATAAATTACCTTTTATTACATCTTTTATATCTATTTTATAAGAAAAAGATGTTGTATTGTTTTCTGATTTTACACTAATTTCTATATTATTATTATCACAAATATCTTTTACAATATTTAATCCCAATCCTAACCCTATATTTTTACTTTTATCTTGATAATATGCTTTAAATATAGAATCTGTATCTTGAATATATGAACCACTATTTTTTATTATTATAAAGTGTTCATCTTTATTTATATCTAAAATTATATCTATTTGGCTATTTATCTCTGCATATTTTATAGCATTTGAAATAGTATTATCAATAACTCTTTGAAGTGAGTTTTCATCAATAAAAATATTGAATTCAGTATGAATATCTAAGTTTATATCTATATTTTTTATATTTGCCATTTCATCAAAAAACATAACTCTTGAAGATAGAAATTTTATAAGTTCAATCTCTTTTTTCTCTTCAACTTTTTTTTCTTTTTTTATTAAATAGTATAAATCATTATATATTGAAGATAGAGATTTTGAAGATGCTTTTATAGCTTCAAACTGCTCTTTTGGACCAATTTGAGTCTCTAAGTTATCAATATTTAAAGAGATAATACTTAAAGGTGTATTCATCTCATGGATAATTTTTTTTAGAAAAAAATCTTGTTGTTTTAGTAAATTTATATTAGTTTGTTTACTTTCAAACAGATTTAGTTGAGTTTTTATTCTTGCTTTTACTTCCTCTTTTTCAAAAGGCTTAGTTATATAATCAACTCCACCTTCTTCAAATGCTTTAACTTTACTTTGTACATCATCTAAAGCACTTATGAAAATAATTGGAATATCTTTTAGTTTTTCATCATCTTTGAATATTCTACAAACTTCAAATCCATTTAAATGAGGAATTTTAATATCTAAAAGTATCAAATCTGGTGCACTTAATTTGGCAGATTTTATCGCAAATTGTGCATCTGTTGTTGCTTTTATTAGATAGTTTTCATTTTTTAATATATTATTTAAATATTGTAAGTTTTCAACTTTATCGTCAATTATTAGTATTGTATATTTTTTATCCATCTGTTTTTTCTTTTGATTTTGCTACTTAGATATCATTATAAACAAAAAGTTATAAAATTATATTGAGGGGTTTGATGAATTTAAAAAGACTTTTTATGCTGCTATTTATTTTAAATACTGGATTATTTATCTTAGTTGTAATGGTAATAAATAAATACCAAAAATCAACCGATACTCTAGAACAAGCCTATCAAATGCAATATAAATCACTTATTTTAGCCCATGAATTAAGACAAAGTAGTGATGATTTGACAAGAATGGCAAGAACTTATGTAATTACTGGAAATCCTTTGTTTAAAAAGCAGTATCAAACTGTACTTGATATTAGAAATGGTGTGAAGCCAAGACCCAAAAGATACAATGGAATATTTTGGGATTTTCTTACTTTAGATGGAAGTGTTGCAACTTTAGATGGAAAAAAAATACCATTAAGAGAGTTGATGCAAGAAGCAAACTTTCCAGAAGAGGAGTTAAATCTTTTATTTACTTCTCAAAATGAATCAGATGATTTAACAAACTTAGAACATAAAGCTATGAATGCAATAATAGGTGTTTTTCAAGATAAAAATGGAAACTACACTATAAAATCAAAACCAAATTATAAATTAGCAAGAGAGTTGATGTATTCTGATGAATATCATAAAGCAAAAATAAGAATTATGAAACCACTTGATAAATTTTATAAAATGTTCGAATCAAGAACAAAGCAAAAAGTTGAAGAAGCAAGAATTGTTGTAAAAAAATTAGAGTTTTATGTAACGGTTATAGTTCTTTTTTCTATTATTGTGTTTTTATTGTCTTTTTTTATTATTCTATTTAGAATTGTACAACCTTTAGAGTTATTAAGAGTTTCAATGCTTAGATTATCAAAAAATGATATGAATGTGGAACTAGATAAAGAAAAATATCAAGATGAAATTGGAGATATGATTGGTGCTGTTGATGTATTTAAAGATAATACAAAAAAACTAATAACAAGTGAGCAAAAGATTAAGCTCTCTATGCAAGAAGCAACAAGTGCAAATAAAGCAAAATCTATTTTTTTAGTAAGAATGAGCCACGAGTTAAGAACACCATTAAATGCAATAATGGGCTTTTCAAATCTACTTAAAAAATCTGAAAATATAAATGAGCAAGAGAGAAAAAATTTAAGTATTATTAAAAAAAGTGCAAACCATCTACTAAATATCATAAATGAAATACTTGAACTTTCAAAGATTGAAGCAGGAAAAATAGAGATAGTTCCTAAAAGTTTTAATTTTGAAGAACTTTTAAAAGAGATAGAATCTATCTTTGAATTTAGATGTGAATCAAAAGGTTTAAAATTTAAACTAATAAAATCAGAAAATATTCCAACATTTATAAAAGTTGATGAATTAAGACTTCGTCAGATTCTAATAAATTTATTAGGAAACTCAATAAAGTTTACAAAAAAAGGTGAAATCTCTTTATATGTATATGAGCTAAATAAAAAGTTATTTTTTGAAGTAAAAGATACAGGTATTGGTATTTCTAAAGTAAATTTAAAAAAGATTTTCAAACCATTTGAACAAGTAAAAAAAGATGATTATAGTCAAAATGGTACAGGTTTGGGCTTATCAATTACTAAAGAGTTAATATCTTTAATGAATGGAACTATATATGTAAAAAGTATTTTGAATAAAGGAAGTGAGTTTTACTTTAGTATTAGTTATGAAGATTCAAGTCGTGATGAAATAGATATAAAAATTGATAAAAGTAGTATAAAATCAATTCAAAATCAAAATTTTGAAAAATCAATTTTAGTAGTTGATGATATAAAAGAGAATAGACAATTAGTAACTCAAATATTAAATCAGTATGAGTTTAAAGTTTTTGAAGCAAGTAGTGGTACTGAAGCTTTAGCTCTTTATGAAAAAAATAGAATTGATTTGATTTTTATGGATATTTTGATGAGTGATATGAATGGACTTGATGCCATAAAAAAAATAAGAGAAGAGAAAAATGATAGAAAAATTCCTATTATTACTCTATCTGCAAATGTTTTTTTAGAAGATAGAAGAAAAGCTTTGAAAGCTGGTGCAAATGACTTTTTACCTAAGCCTTTTGAAGAAGAGAGTATTTTAGCTTTACTTCAAAAATATCTAAATGTAGATGTATGTTTTAAAGATGAAGTTAAGCAACCTTCTTCAAATATAGAAGATTTACCAGTAGAATTTTATGAAAAATTAAAAGAGTACTCTATTCTTATGAGCAATGAAGAGATATTGAAAATATTGGATACATACTTGCTAAAAGATTCTAGTAAAAAAGTAATAATTGAATTATTAGAAAACTTTGACTATCAGCAGATAATAAATCTATGTGATAGTAACCTAAATAAAGCTGTATAAATTTTATACCAAAAACAGTAATCAAACAACACTAAAAGCAACACTTAAACAACACTACTTTTTTATACTTTCAATATAAGTTTAAAAGACTTAAATTGAAAGGAGATTTAATGAAAATGAGATTTGCTAAAGCAGTAGTTGCTTCTACATTATTAGCTGGTATGCTTGCACATGCTGCTGATACAATTAAGGTTGGTGTTTTACACTCACTATCAGGAACAATGGCTATTTCTGAAACAACATTAAAAGATACGGTATTAATGTTAATCAAAAAGCAGAATGAAGAAGGTGGATTATTAGGTAAAAAACTAGAACCTGTTGTAGTTGACCCAGCTTCAAACTGGCCACTATTTGCTGAAAAAATGAGAAGTTTACTTACTAAAGATAAAGTTGATGTAACATTTGGTTGTTGGACATCTGTTTCTAGAAAATCTGTTCTTCCTGTTGTTGAAGAGTTAAATGGTATTTTATTTTATCCTGTTCAATATGAAGGTGAAGAATCATCTAAAAATATTTTCTATACTGGTGCTGCGCCAAACCAACAAGCAATTCCAGCAGTTGATTATTTAATGAATGAAGTTAAAGTTAAAAGATGGGTATTAGCAGGAACTGATTATGTTTATCCAAGAACAACAAATAAGATTTTAAAAGCATATTTAAAATCTAAAGGTGTAAAAGATAAAGATATTATGGTTAATTATACTCCATTTGGATATTCAGACTGGCAAAGTATTGTAAGTGATATCAAAAAATTTGGTAGTACTGGATTAAAAACTGCTGTTGTTTCTACTATTAATGGTGATGCAAATGTACCATTTTATAAAGAGTTAGCAAATCAAGGTATTAAAGCTGAAGATATTCCTGTTGTTGCATTCTCTGTTGGAGAAGAAGAACTTTCAGGTATCGATACTAAACCATTAGTTGGACACTTAGCTGCGTGGAATTACTTCCAAAGTGTTGAAACAAAACAAAATGATGAGTTTATTAAATCTTGGCACAAATTCAAAAAAGATAATAAAAAAGTTACAAATGACCCAATGGAAGCTACTTATATTGGATTTAACTTATGGGTAAAAGCTGTTAAAAAAGCTGGAACTACTGATGTTGATAAAGTAAGAAAAGCAATGATTGGATTATCAGTTCCTAACTTAACTGGTGGAACAGCAACAATGCTTAAAAATCACCATATTACAAAACCAGTATTAATTGGAGAAATTCAAGATAATGGTCAATTTGAAACTGTATGGGAAACAGAAAAAGAAGTACCAGGTGATGCTTGGTCAAACTATTTACCAGATAGTAAAAATTTAATTTCTGATTGGACAGATCCTGTTAATTGTGGAAATTATAATACAGTTACTAAAAAATGTTTAGGAAATAGTAAATAATAATATGAGAGTTCTTCTCTCATATTAAAAAAGGATTGGTATGAAGTTTTTAAAAATAATATTGCTTAATTTATTACTTTTAACTTTTTGTTTTGGTTCTAGTTTTGAAGAAGATTCTTCTAAACTTATGACTAGAAGCTTTAATAAAAAACAAGTGGTTTTAGATGAGTTATTAAATAAATATAAAGATGATGCAAGATTTGAAACACTTTTAAAATATATGTTAAAAGGTGACTTGTATTATACAAAAGAGGATAAAAGACTTGTAGTTTTATTAAAAAAAGTAGAATATTCATATTTTACACAAGATTTACTAACAGGTAAAAACTTAGAAAAAAAAGAGAAATATGACTTTAAAAAGATAAAAATAAATAATAAATTAAGAAGTGTTATAAAAGCTGCACTTGCACAAATAAATCTTTTTTCAACAAATAAAGATAAAAGATATAGTGCTGCAAAAAATATATTATCAAACTTAGAAAAAGAAGATGAGGTATTAATAAATAAAGCTTTACAAATAGAAAAAGTTGTAAGTGTAAAAGAACTTTTACTAGAAAGTAAAATAAATCTAATAGCTTTATATTCAACTAATTTAGAGCAAAGAGTAGAAGCTGTTAAAAAACTTGGTTCATATATGTCTTCAAGAACTTTTGAAACATTAAAAAATATAGAAAACTCTTTAGATGAGAAGATATTAAAAGATGAAGCAAAAAAAGCATTAGGAACTATAAAACATAAAAAAAGTTTTTATGGAGTAATTCAAGAGCTATTTTTTGGTCTTAGTTTAGGTTCTGTTTTATTATTAGCAGCAATTGGTTTAGCTATTACTTTTGGAGTAATGAAAGTTATTAATATGGCCCATGGAGAATTGATTATGATTGGAGCATATACAACATATACAATTCAACAATTAATGCCAAATTTAATAGAGTATTCTGTAATTATTGCAATTCCTGTGGCTTTCGTAGTAAGTGGATTAGTTGGGGTTTTAATTGAAAGATTAGTTATAAGACATCTTTATGGAAGACCTTTGGAGACACTTCTTGCAACATTTGGAATTAGTTTAATATTACAACAATTAGTAAGAAGTATTTACTCACCTTTAAATCAAGAAGTGAAAACACCTTCTTGGATGAGTGGAGCGTTAGAGATAAATAGTTCACTATTTTTAACATACAATAGATTGTATATTATTATTTTTGCATTGATTGTATTTTTTGGTGTTTTATTTGTAATGAAAAAAACATCTTTAGGATTAAAAGTTAGAGCAGTTTCTCAAAATAGAACAATAGCAAGAGCAATGGGAATAAAATCAAGTTATATTGATGCCTTAACTTTTGGTATAGGTTCAGGAATTGCAGGAATTGCTGGTGTTGCTTTATCTCAACTTACAAATGTTGGACCAAATTTAGGACAAGCTTATATTGTTGATAGTTTTATGGTTGTTGTATTTGGTGGAGTTGGTAATTTATGGGGAACATTAATAGCAGCATTTTCACTTGGTGAAATAAATAAATTTATGGAACCAGTTGCAGGAGCTGTTTTAGCAAAAGTAATTATTTTAGTATTTATAATCTTATTTATACAAAAAAGACCTAGAGGATTATTTCCTCAAAAAGGTCGAGATGCAGAGGATTAGAAAATGAAAAGAGAACCAATATTATTAAATATATTAAAAAATGACAAGGGTGGAAAAATAGTTTTATCTACTCTTGGAGTTGTTGTTTTTGTTGTAGCATTTTGTAATCTTTTCATGCCACATGACTCAATTTTTTATATCTCAACATTTACTGTTACTATTTTAGGTAAATATCTTGCATTTGCACTTTTAGCACTTGCTCTTGATTTAGTTTGGGGATATTTAGGAGTTTTAAGTTTAGGTCACGGTGCATTTTTTGCCCTTGGTGGATATGCATGGGCTATGTATTTGATGAGACAAATAGGTGATAGAGGAGTTTATGGAAATCCTGATTTACCAGATTTTATGGTATTTATGAATCTAAAAGAATTACCATGGTTTTGGCAAGGATTTGATAATCCTATATTCGCTTTTTTAATGGTGATGCTAGTTCCTGCAATTTTAGCTTTTGTTTTTGGTTATTTAGCTTTTAAATCAAGAGTAACAGGAGTTTATCTTTCTATCATAACTCAAGCTTTAACTTATGCTTTAATGCTTGCATTTTTTAGAAACGATATGGGATTTGGTGGAAACAATGGACTTACAGATTTTAAAGATATCTTAGGATTTGATTTATCATTGGATTCTACAAGAGTAGGGTTATTAATAATTACATTTATTGCTTTAGTTATTGGATATCTTATTTGTAGATTTATTATGAACTCAAAACTTGGAAGAGTAATTATATCTATTAGAGATGCAGAAAGTAGAGTAAGATTTATAGGGTATAAAGTAGAACAATATAAACTATTTATCTTTATTGTTTCAGCTATTTTAGCAGCAATTGCAGGAGCATTATATGTTCCACAAGTAGGAATTATCAATCCTAGTGTTTTCTCTCCATTATTTTCAATTGAGTTAGTAATTTGGGTTGCAGTTGGTGGTAGAGGAACTTTATATGGAGCAATTATTGGAGCAATTGTTGTAAGTTTTGCAAGTACATACTTTACTTCAGCACTTCCAGAAGTTTGGTTATATGCTCTTGGTGGATTATTTGTTGTTTCTACATTATATCTTCCAAAAGGAATAGTTGGAGTTTTTGAAAAACTGAAAGTTAAAAAGGAAGCTTAATATGAAACTATTAAAACATGAAATAAAACAAGACTTTGGAAATATAAAAAAAGGAGATAGAATCCTTTTAGTTGATGGTGTAAGTGTTAGTTTTGATGGTTTTAAAGCTTTGAATAATCTAAGTTTTTCTATTGATTATGGAGAACTTAGATGTATTATTGGAGCAAATGGAGCTGGAAAATCTACGATGATGGATGTTGTAACTGGAAAAACTAAACCAGATGTTGGTCAAGTTATTTTTGGAGAAGCTATTGATTTATTATCAATGGATGAGCCAACAATTGCAGATGTAGGAATAGGAAGAAAGTTTCAAAAACCAACAGTTTTTCAAAACAATACAGTATTTGAAAATTTAGAGCTTGCAATGAAAGATGATAAGAGATTTTTCAAAACTCTTTTTTCTAAATTAAATAGTGAACAAAAAGATAAAATAGAACACACAATGAATTTAATAGGTTTAAAAGAACTTTATAATAAAGAAGCTGGAATTTTATCACATGGTCAAAAGCAATGGCTAGAAATAGGAATGCTAATAATGCAAGAACCAAAGCTTCTATTAGTTGATGAGCCAGTTGCTGGTATGACTCCTCAAGAAGTTGAAAATACTGCACAAATTTTAACTGATTTATCAAAAGAAAATGCAGTTGTAGTAGTTGAACATGATATGGAATTTATCAGAAGTATTGCAAAAAAAGTTACTGTTTTACACGAAGGTTCAGTTCTTGCAGAAGGTACAATGGATGCAATACAAAACAATGAAAAAGTGCGAAAAGTATATTTAGGTGAGTAAAACTCAAATATAAAGACAAACTTATTTGCCCCTTTAGGGTTTTGTTCACTTTTAACAATTTTTTATAAATTGTGCTAAAAGTGTTATAGAGGAAAGGTCCCTATTAAATTGGGACAATTTAAGAGGAATAAATTATGTTAAAAATTGAAAAAGTAAATCAATATTATGGACAAAGTCATACTCTTTGGGATTTAGATTTAGAGATTAAAAAGGGGAGATGTACTTGTATTATGGGAAGAAATGGAGTTGGTAAAACTACATTAAGTAAAGTTATTATGGGACTTCTTCCAATAAAAGATGGTCAACTTTTATATAATGGAAAAGATATTTCTAAATTAAGTGATTATAAAAGAGCAGGTATTGCTATTGGGTATGTTCCTCAAGGAAGAGAGATTTTTTCTCAACTTACAGTTAGAGAAAATTTAGAAGTTGGTGTTTTATCAAATAGAAATAAAATAACAAAAATCCCTGAAAAAATATATGATTTATTTCCTGTTTTAAAAGAGATGGAAAAAAGAAAAGGTGGGGATTTAAGTGGAGGTCAACAACAACAATTAGCAATTGCAAGAGCACTTTGTATTGACCCAGAGTTTTTAATACTTGATGAACCAAGTGAAGGGATTCAGCCAAATATTGTCGCACAAATTGGGGAAGTAATTGATTATTTGACAAAAGAGGAAAATATTACTGTTATGTTAGTTGAACAAAAACTTCCTTTTGCAAGAAAACATGGAGATGATTTTTATGTTATTGACAGAGGAAGTGTTGTAGCAAATGGAGAAATAAACCAGTTGAGTGATGATATAATTAAACAACATCTATCAGTTTAGGAGAATTATGAGTATTAAATTTCATTTTAAAGATGATAAGTTTAATTTAGACAAACAGCGTTTACCTTCAAGACATTACTATTTCAATGAAGATGAAAATTATATAAAATTATTAAATATAGGTGAGGGAATTTTTCCAAAAGATAGAATAAAAACATCTTTTAGACTTGATAACTCATCTTTAGTTTTAACTACTGAGTCTGCAACTAAAATTTACTCTTCAAAAAAAGAGTATGGAATAAATAGCTTAAATATAAAATTAGAAAATTCAAATTTAGAGTTTATAAATGATGAATTGATTCTATATAAAGATTCAAAATATATTCAAACATTTAGATTAGTTTTTGATGAAAAATCTACATTTTTTTATACAGATATCTTAAGTAGAGGAAGAAGCTTTGAAGATTTTGATTTCACTTCTATGCTTATAAAAAATTCATTTTATGAAAATAAGAAATTAGAATATATAGAAAAATTTGATATTTCAGGTGATGAATTAAAAGATTATATTTTTAGAAAAAGTACAAAAAATCATCTATTTGCTAAAATTTATATAAAAACTAACCATAATGATTACTTTTTAGACACATTACATCTAGAAGAATTTGAAAGTTTTTCTTATAGTAATGATAAGAAAATAATTATAGGTTCGATTAGTAGTGATTCAATGTCAGAACTAAAAAAGAAAATTAATTATATTTGGGAACTTTATAGAAAACAATTAAATAAAAAAAGATTTATTTTAGGAAAACAGTAAAAAAAAGGGAGGCTATTTTAATGTTTTTGACAAATCGTGAGCAAGAGAAACTACTTATTTATACAGCGTCAAAGTTAGCACTAGAAAGAAAGCAAAGAGGATTAAAACTTAATTATCCAGAAGCCGTATCAATAATTAGTTCTTTCATTTTAGAGGGTGCAAGAGATGGAAATAGTGTTGCAGACTTGATGGTAAATGCAACAAAAGTTCTAAGTGAAGATGATGTTTTACCAGGTGTTGCTTCAATGATGCAAATGGTACAAGTTGAAGCTACATTTGAAGATGGAACTAAGCTTGTAACAGTACATAATCCAATATCTTTTAATAAAAATGAACTTGTTCCAGGTGAGTATTTTATTGATGAGGGTGAAATTTCTTTAAATGAAAATAGCAAGGTTATTACTATTGAAGTAGAGAATAGAGGTGATAGACCAGTTCAAATAGGTTCACATTATCACTTCTTTGAAGTAAATAAAGAGCTATTTTTTAATAGAGAAGAAGCTTATGGAAGAAGATTAGATATTCCTGCTGGAACTTCTGTTAGATTTGAACCTGGTTCTAAAAAAAGTATAAATTTAATAGATTTTAGTGGAAAAAGATATGTAAGTGGATTTAATGGTTTAGTTGAGGGCTTATTAGATGATAAAGAAGTGAAAACTAAAGCAATGCAAAATTTAAAAGAATTTTTAGGAGAGTAAGATGAAAATATCAAAAGAAAAATATGCGTCAATGTATGGACCAACAACTAATGATAGATTTAGACTTGCTGATACTTCTTTAATCGCTAAAATAGAAAAAGATTATACAACTTATGGAGAAGAGAGTAAATTTGGTGGTGGTAAAACAATAAGAGATGGAATGGCTCAAAGTCCAACAGCTACAAAAGTTGCTGATTTAATTATTACAAATGCTGTTATTATAGATTATACAGGTATTTATAAAGCAGATATTGGAATAAAAGATGGTCTTATAAGTGCTATTGGAAAATCTGGAAATCCAAATTTATGTGATGGAATAACTGACGGTTTAGAAATTGGGGCAAATACTGAAATTTTATCAGCTGAAGGAAAAATTATAACAGCTGGTGGAATTGATTCACATATTCACTTTATAAGTCCAGGACAAATAGATGAAGCACTAGCAAGTGGAGTTACAACAATGGTTGGAGGAGGAACTGGTCCAAATACAGGAACAAATGCTACAACTTGTACTCCAGGAAAATGGAATATCTCAAAAATGATTCAAAGTGTTGATAATCTTCCTTTAAATTTTGGTTTTATGGGAAAAGGAAATAGCTCAAGTTATAAAGCACTGAAAATGCAAGTTGAAGCTGGAGCAATGGGATTGAAACTTCATGAAGATTGGGGAAGTACTCCAAATGCAATTGATACTTGTTTGAAAGTTGCAGATGATTTTGATATTCAAGTTGCTATTCATACAGATACTTTAAATGAGTCAGGATTTGTTGATAGTACAGTATGTAGCTTTAAAAATAGAACAATCCATACATTCCATAGTGAAGGTGCTGGAGGTGGACATGCACCTGATATTATGAAAGTAGCAGGATTAGCAAATATTTTACCATCAAGTACAAATCCAACTTTACCATATACAAAAAATACAATTGAAGAACACCTTGATATGCTTATGGTTTGTCACCATTTAAGTCCTAAAATTCCAGAAGATGTAAGTTTTGCAGAATCAAGAATAAGAGGAAAAACTATTGCAGCTGAAGATGTATTACATGATATTGGAGCAATTTCAATAACAAGCAGTGATTCTCAAGCAATGGGAAGAGTAGGGGAAGTTATTATTAGAACTTGGCAAGTTGCTGATTCTATGAAAAGACAAAGAGGTGCTTTAAAAGGTGATGATAACTTAAGTGATAATGAAAGAATCAAAAGATTTGTGGCAAAATATACTATAAATCCTGCAATTGCTTGTGGAATTGATGATTATGTAGGAAGTGTTGAAGTTGGTAAGATGGCAGATTTAGTTTTATGGAATAGAGCATTTTTTGGAGTAAAACCAGAAATTGTTGTAAAAGGTGGATTTATCGCTCTTGCTATGATGGGAGATAGTAATGCTTCAATTCCAACACCAGAACCTAATATGTATAGACCAATGTTTGGAAGTTTAGGAAAAGCAAGTGCAAAAACAAGTGCTATTTTTACATCTAAAGTTGCAAGTCATGATTTAAAAGAGAAATTAGAAATAGGCAAAAAAGTATTAGCAGTTAAAAATACTAGAAATATTGGTAAAAAAGATATGAAATTAAATGATTTCATTGGAGATATAAAAGTAGATTCAGAAACATATGATGTTACAGTAAATGGAGAATTGATTGAATCAAACTATGTTGAAACTGTACCAATGGCAAAAAAATACTTTTTATTCTAGGAATATTTGATGATAAGAAAGATTACAGATATAAAAAAAGATTTAGATAGTTTTGATGATGAAGTAGAATTATCTTGGTTTGATATGCAAAAGCCAAATCTAAGTGCAATTACTAAAAAAGGTGCAGAGTTTATAGTGAAAGTAAAATTTACTCATTTGCATGAAAATGATTTTTTAGTAGATGAAAATGATTATAAAATAAAAGTAAGTAGATGCGAAGATGAAATTTATATTTTAAAATTTGATGATGCTTTAACTTTTGCAAAAACAGCATATGAGATTGGAAATAGACATCAGCCTATTATGATAAGTGATTTTCAAATTACTGTTTTGGAAGATATTTCAATTTTAGATATTATCAAACAGTGCCAATCAAATGAGAAGATTGAGGTAAACAAAACAAAAGGCTATTTTAAACCAAATGGAAAAGCACATCACTCACACTAATTTAAATCTAAAAAGTCTTAGTAGATTTTTACAAATACTTGATGGAAGTTTTCCATCGGGTGTTTTTGTCCACTCTTTTGGACTTGAACCACATATTTTAAAAAATGAAGTATTTGATATAAATAGTTTAAAATCATATTTACAAAACTTAATTATTGACCAATATTTTAAACAAGAGTTCGTTTATATAAAAAAAGTATATAAGGCTTTGGAAGATAAAAAAATAAATCTTATTGTTAAAATAAATAAAGAGTATAGTGCATTTTTAACATATGAATATGCAAAAGCTTCAAAGGATATTGGTGAAAATTATTTCAAACAAATAAAACATTTACCAGTAAAAGATGAGGTAAAAGAGTATTTTAAAAAAATAGAAGATAAAACAATTTTGGCAAATGAGATTATTGTATTGAGTTGCTTTGCTTATGATATGAATATTAGTTATGAAGATTTTATTGTTATGTGGACAAAAAAGAATTTGATTAATATTTCAGCAGCAACACTTAAAATCTCTAGAATAAAACCAACTCAAATACAACAAATGCTTTTTGAAATTGATGATATTTTAGAGAGTATGCCATTTGAAAATATAAAAGATAAAATAACAAACTTTAATCCTTTATTTGAAGAAGTTATTTTTTCACATAAAAATTTAGAACCTAAAATGTTTACTACATAAGAAAAAGGAAATAATAAATGAGTTTAAAAATTGGAATAGCAGGACCAGTTGGAAGTGGTAAAACTTCATTAATAGAATCAATGACAAATTTATTAAAAGATAAATATTCATTAGCAATTGTGACAAATGATATTTATACAACAGAAGATGCAAACTATTTGAAAAAGACATTAGATTTAGATGAAGATAGAATAATTGGAGTTGAAACAGGTGGTTGTCCTCATACTGCTATTAGAGATGATATTTCTATGAATCAAAAAGCAGTTGAAGAGCTTGAAGAAAAGTTTAATCCTGATATTATATTTGTTGAAAGTGGTGGAGATAATCTTAGTGCTACATTTTCTTATGAGTTAATTGATTATTATATGTATATAATTGATACGGCACAAGGTGCAGATATTCCTAGAAAAAAAGGTGCAGGTTTACTTTTTTCAGATTTATTAGTAATAAATAAAACAGATTTAGCCCCTTATGTTGGCGTAAATTTAGATGAAATGAAAAATGACGTAGCAAATAATAGAAAAAATAAACCTTCTGTTTTTATATCAAATAAAGATGAAAATAGTTTGCAAAAAGTTATTAATTGGGTAGAAGCTATATTGTAGTTAACTATTCATTAACTTTTTGTTGAAATTTAGTTAATCGTTAACTGTTATAATTTTCTTATGAATAAGCAAGAAGCGGACTTACTTATTTATGCTTAAAATACATAGCGAATTTTTTCCTATGAAAATTTTATGTTTCCTTGTGTGTAAAAGCCTCCTAATGGGAGGTTTTTTTTTGCCTAAAATTTTGTTATTAACTAATCATTAATATTTTGTTGAAGTTTAGTTAATTGTTAACTGTTATACTTTTACTATGAATAAGCAAGAATACGGACTTACTTATTTTTAGTAAAATTCTAATTTTACTATAACAATTTTTTTATGTTTCCTTGTGTGTAAAAAGCCTCCTTTTGGAGGCTTTTTTTTTGCTCTATACAAGTAAAATTATGATACTATTCGAAAATGATTAATCTTACACAAACAAATGAACTCAACTAATGCCATTATCAAATCTTAACAAAGAACAATTAGAAGCTGCAACTTGTACACCAGGTTATAATTTAATTATTGCAAGTGCTGGTACTGGAAAAACTTCTACAATTGTAGGAAGAATTGCAAACTTAATTAACAATGGAATAAAACCTGAAGAGATTTTATTATTAACTTTTACAAATAAAGCAGCAGCTGAAATGGTACAAAGAATTGCTAAGTATTTTGGAAAAGATATAGCTCAAAGTATTATGGCAGGAACTTTTCACTCTGTATCATATAAATTGTTAAAAAAGTTAGAGATAAATATTACACTAAAACAACCAAATGAGTTAAAAACACTATTTAAATCACTATATGAAAAAAGAGTATTTTATAATAGAGATGATGAAGCAAATCCATATGATGGTGGATATTTGTATGATATGTACTCTTTATTTTTAAACTCAAATGATGGTGAGGAATTTGGACAGTGGATAATATCAAAAAATGCAGCACATGAAATTTATACACCAATATATGAAGATGTTGTTTTAGAATTTGATGATTTAAAAAGAAAATATGGATATGTAAATTTTGATGATTTACTTATTTTAATGTTAAATACTTTAAAAGAGAAAGATTTTGACTTTAAAGAGATATTAGTTGATGAATATCAAGATACAAACCCTCTACAAGGAAGATTACTTGATGCTTTTAAACCAAAATCACTTTTTTGTGTAGGAGATTACGACCAAAGTATATATGCTTTTAATGGTTCAGATATTGGAATTATTTCTACATTTTCAAGACGGTATAAAGGTGCAAATGTATATACATTGAGAAAAAATTATCGCTCTTCAAAACCAATATTAGATTTAGCTACAAAAGTAATAGAATATAATGAAAGAATTTATGAAAAAAATCTAGAAGTAATGAGAACAGATGTTGATATAAAACCAAAACTTTTAGCTTTTAATGAGCTGTTTGGTCAATATGAATATATCTCAAAGCTTATATCTCAAAGTAGTACACCACACAATGAAGTAGCAATTATATTTAGAAATAACTCAAGTGCAGATGGAATAGAAGTAAACTTAAGAGAGTTTGGAATTCCTGCTAGAAGAAAAGGTGGAATGTCTTTTTTCGATGCAGTTGAAGTAAAATTTATTTTAGATATTTTGATGATGCACTTATCTCACAATGATATGATGGCATTTATTCATGTGATTGAATATGGTAAGGGAATTGGAAAAGCAATAGCTAAAGATATATTTGATGCCTTAATCAAATTAGGTCATGGAAAATTGTTTGAAGGTCTATTTAATCCAGATGATAAAATAAAAAATCCATATGAATCAAATAAAGTAAAAAATATTCAATTAGGATTATTTGATGATTTTATTGAATTAGGAAGTCTTGCAAAATTTAAAGATTGTGGTTTTGAAGAGAAGTTTTTATCAAATCCAATTTTAAAGCATCCAAAACTTAGTGTTGAGGGTGCAAACTATTTATATGATTTTTATAAATTAATTAGAGATTTAAGAAGAATAAAAAATCCATCAACAAAAATAGAAAATATTGTAAAAAGTCCTTTATTTGAGAGAATTAAAGAGATTGTTTCAACAAAAAGAGCTACACAAAAAGATGGTACAGTTAATTTAGAGTTGAAAAATAATGCAATTTCAAAAATAAATAGAAAAACAGTTTTATTAAAAAGATTATCTACTCATTATAGTGATTTATCAAAATTTATTAATTCTATGGTTTTAGGTGGAAGTGAGATGAGTGAAGGAGATGGTGTAAATTTACTATCTGTTCATGCAAGTAAAGGTCTAGAATTTAAAGAAGTATATGTAATTGATTTGATGGATGGAAGATTCCCAAATAGAAAACTTATGAGTAAAGGTGGAAGCTTAGAAGAAGAAAGAAGACTTTTTTATGTTGCTGTAACAAGAGCAAAAGATATTTTATATCTTAGCTTTGCTAAATATGACAGAATTAAAAAATTAGATTTTATTCATTCACCATTTTTAAAAGAAGCAGGACTAATAAGAAAAGAAGAGTAGTAAAAACTAAATTAAGTTAAGTCTACTTCTTACTACATTTTTCCCTGAGTTTTTAGCATGATACAAGTGATTATCAGCTTTTTTTAGCATCTCATCTATATTTGATACATTTTTCATATCAGCAACTCCAAAACTTGCAGTTATTCTTATAATATCAGTTTTTGTAACTATTTCTATTTTTTCAATACAAGTTCTTATATAATCAACTTTTTTAATTGCTTCACTTAATGGAATGTCTTTGAATAAAATAGAGAACTCTTCTCCTCCAAGTCTTCCAAAGACTGTGTCATCTTCAATACAATCTTTAATGCATTTACTAAAAGTTACCAAAACTTTATCACCTAAATCATGTCCATAAGTATCATTTAACTTTTTAAAATTATCTATATCAATCATAACTGCACAAAGTTCACTATCTTTTTCTCTTGCAACATTATAAGCATTGTTAGCATGCATAAAAAAATGTCTTCTATTCATAGTTTTAGTTAAGAAGTCTGTATGGGCTAAATCATATAACTTTAAGTTAACTTTCTCAAGTTCTGTTAATGTTGCTTTTATTTGAAAAGTTCTCTCTTCAACTTTATCTTCAAGTTCATTATTTTGCTCTTTTACTATCTTTTGATATAGGTATGTTATATAAAATAAAATGATTAAAAATATAATCACAATTGCTATAAAAATATAGATTGTATTTTTTCCTTCATTTGATAGTGTTGCTTTATTTTTTGTTTTTAAAGAGAATAAAAAGTTCCCATCATTACCATAAAAACTAATAGTATTCTGTATTTTTATATTATTAAAATTTGTATATACATCTATTTTTTTGAAGTTTTTCGAGCTAAAGTCTAAATCTTTTTTTCTATTTATAATATGATTTTTTTGCACATTAATAGATGAAAAGTTACTACCAAACTTTTTCAAATCACTATTATCTATTTGTTTAATGATATATAAGAAAGAGTTATCTTTCATTTCTCTTTTTGATACAAATACTAAAGTGTTATTAAACTGTTTAATTATGTTAAAATTTGTAACATTAGGAAAAATTTCTAAAAAATCTTTTTTTATAAAATCTTTATATTTAGTCTCAAAATTCTTAGTCTCGATTTGTTCCACTTTATTATTATTTTCAATTAATAGTAAATCAAAATTTAGACTTTTTAAAGAGTTTTTAACTCTAGTTTGATTAGAAAAATCTAAATCTGTTTTTAACAGAAAATTGACTCTTTTTGAATTAGAATCAATATTTTCTTCAAAAGAATTAATTAAAGTATTAATATATTTTATATTTTGATTTCTTTCAATTTTTAAATAGTTGTCTACAAGTAAACAGTAGACAAAAGACAGAAAAATAGCCGTTAGTAGACTAATTAAGGAAATAAAAAAGATAGTTTTATTTTTTAAAATTCTCTTCACAAATACCAGACTTTCTATTGATTTTTTTTATGCAGATGCATTTTACCAAAAAATTATAAAAAAACTATAATTTATGACTTAAATAATAAAAATAATAAAAATATATCTATTTCATGAGATTATTTACAGAATAATTATTTTAAATTATAAACAAAATTCATTTAAGCAATAAATAATAATAGAGTTATAAAAAAATTTAAAATACCTAAAAAAATTAGTAGGGTTTACTTTAGGTAAAAAATAAAAAAAATATTCTATTCTAAAAAGCAAACTGGAAATAAAAATTAAATTCTTTAAAATGCTACTATTATGCTATTTTTTTTTGATATAATTTTTTTAGTGATAAGAAAAAGTAATAATCAAAAAGTTGATTGTTATTAAGTATTACTATGTTTCTAGGAAGATTTTACTGTTGGTATCATTTAGGGAGGTTCTAAAATGAAAAACAATAAGGCTGTAAAAGTTGAGTTAAGTAGTAACTCTGATAAAAATCTTACGAGAAGAGATTTTTTTAAGAAGAGTTTATTATATTCTGCTGGTGCTCTTGGGACTACTTCTGTATTAACTCCTTCTTTGCTAAGTGCAAATGAAAAAGAGATTATAGAAGAAGCTCCTTGGGGAACTAAGTTAGGTGACCCAGTTGATAAAAATTTATATGGTATTCCATCTGCTTATGAACATAATAACATAAGAAGAACACACGATTTATTATCATCTGGTGATTCATATGCTTCTATTTCTATGTGTCCTATTCATGAGTCTGAAGGGATTATAACTCCTAATGGGTTATTTTTTACAAGAAACCATGGTGGAACTGCGCAAGTAGATCCAAATAAATGGAGACTTATGATTCATGGAAAAGTTAAGAAGCCAATAGTACTAACTTTAGAGGATTTAAAAAAATATCCTAGTGAAACTAGAATACATTTTATTGAATGTCCAGCAAATGGTAGTCCAGAATGGAGAGGACCACAATTTAATAGTTTACAGTTTATGAAAGGTATGATGAGTTCAGCACAATGGACAGGAGTTATGCTTAAAACTATTTTAGAGGATGTTGGTCTAGATAAAGATGCTGTTTGGATGTTAGCTGAAGGTAGTGATGATGCTGGTAATCCAAGAACAATTCCTGTTGATAAAGCACTTGATGATGTTATGGTTGCTTGGGCTCAAAATGGTGAAGCTTTAAGACCAGAACAAGGTTATCCAGTTAGATTAATTGTTCCAGGATGGGAAGGTAACTTAAATACTAAATGGTTAAAAAGATTAGAATTTTCTGATAAGCCATGGCACTCTAAAGAAGAGACTTCTAAATATACAATGTTACAAAAATCAGGTAAAGCTATTAGATATTTTTGGGTAAATGAAGTAAATTCTGTTATTACTTCTCCATGTCCTGAAAAACCTTGGACTCATCTAAAAAAAGGCGATTTGGTTGAGATTGAAGGTTTAGCTTGGTCTGGTAGTGGAACTATTAAACATGTTGATGTATCTTTTGATGGTGGTGATAATTGGGTTGAAGCTAATTTAAAAGGATTAGTATTACCAAAATCATGGACAAGATTTAGTTATATCATGAGATGGGAAGGAAAACCTTTATTGCTTGCAAGTAGAGCAACTGATGATGTTGGAAGAACTCAACCAACAATTGATGAAGAGACTTCTAAAGTTGGGGTTGAATCAGTTTATCATAGAAATGCAATAGTAACTTGGGAAATTACAAAAAAAGGGGAGTGTAACAATGTACAAATTAGAAAACATAAAAAAGCATAATGCTCTTCTAAAATCGGTTTTATGTATATTTGCTGTTTCAGGAATATTATTTGCAAATGATAATATTGCTGTTGATGGTGGTAAAAAATATCCTGTTAAAGATGGAATGTATACAAAATACCATGTTAATACACAAGGATATAAAAAATTTAATTTTGGTAGAGAAGCAACACAAGATGAGATAAATGCATGGAATGTTGATGTTAGACCAGATGGAGAAGGACTTCCAAAATATGATACAAAAAATGGGAAAGTTGTATTAGAAGATGGAAAACCAAAAATTGCACAAGGAAGTGTAGAACTAGGAGAAGAGTTATATGATGAAAAATGTGCAAGCTGTCATGGTGATTTTGGTTCTGGAGGAAAAGGATATCCAACATTAGCAGGTGGGTCTAAAAATTCTTTAACTTTACAAAGATTAAATCCAGCAGATATGAATCCAAATCCAGAAGGTCCATTTAAAACAATTGGTTCTTATTGGCCATATGCAAGTACATTGTTTTGGTATATTCAAGATTCAATGCCATTTACAAATCCTAAGACTTTAACAAATAGTCAAACATACGCACTTGTGGCATATTTATTATCTGTAAATAACATTAAAATAAATGGAGAAGAGTTAGATTATGAATTTATTTTAAATAAAGAAAACTTTTCTAAAATTAAATTACCAAACGAAGATGGTTTTTATCCAAATGTGGATACTCCTAAAAATCCAAAACAAGGAGTTGAAAATATTACAAAATTTCTTGCAGATGCAAAAAATTATGGTACTGGTACAAGATGTATGAAAGACTGTATCAAAGAGGATGTTGATAAATTACTTTTAAAAATGAGACACGATTTATCAAAAGATGCAAATCAGCCTTTATCTACAAAAAGAGATTTACCAAAAGTAAAAGAGGGTGAACAATCTAGCGTAGGTAAAACTATTTACGAATCAAAATGTGCAGTTTGTCATGGAAATGATGCTATAGGTGCACCAGTTTTAAAAGATAAAGAAGCTTGGGCAAATGTAGTAAAAAAAGGTATGGATAAAGTTTATAGTAATGCACTAAATGGTGTAAATGCTATGCCACCAAAGGGTGGACACATGGATATCTCTGATGAAGATATTAAAAAAACCGTTGATTATATGGTAGAATCTAGTAAATAAACGAAAGGAGAGAGAGTGTTATGAAATTAGCTAAATCTTTTTTACTTGTAAGTATTACTTGTGGGTTATTTTCAATTAGTTCTTTTGCTTCGGATAATACGAAGCTAATAAATGAGGGTGAAAAGATTTTTAATACTAAAAATCTAGGAAACTGTCTTGCATGTCATGCAGCAAATGGTAAAAATGTAGATGGACCAGGAAGTATGGGACCAAAACTGCAATATTTATCATCTTGGCCTGATGAAGCATTATATGCTAAGATTTATGATCCATACACAACTAATCCAATTTCTCAAATGCCTGCATTTGGTAAAAATGGATGGTTAAGTGATCATCAAATTAAAGCACTTATTGCTTATTTAAAAACAATAAATTAATAGTAAGGATATAAAATGTTAAATAGAAGAGAATTTTTAGGATTAGGTTTATTAGCATTTGGTGTAGCAGTAGCTCCAAATCAATTAAATGCTATTAATTTTAGGGAAACTAAGCCAAAAGCTTGGACAGCAACTAAAGTTGATGAAGCAATAAAAGAGGTATTTGGTACTACTAAAACTGTTGATGGTAAAATCAAGTTAAAAGCTCCAGATATTGCTGAAAATGGTGCAGTTGTTCCTGTATCTTTTGAAACAAATCTAAAAGCTTCAAAAGTAGCAGTATTCCAAGATGCAAACCCAGAAAGTACAGTAGCAGTATTTAATATTCCAGAAAATGCTGTAATTGATTATGCATTTAGAATTAAAATGGCAAAAACAGGTACAGTTACAGTAGTTGCAGATGTTGGTGGAAAACTTCATAAAGTTTCAAAACTTGTAAAAGTAACAATTGGTGGATGTGGTGGTTGATTTAACTCAACAACAACTAATTACATATGAAAACTGAAGGATAAATAATGGCAAAAACAAGAATCAAAGCAAAATTAAGAAAAGGTGTTGTTACAGTTAAAACTCTTTCTAAACACCCAATGTTAAGTTACGTAGAAGCAAAAAGAGCTAAAAAAGAAGCAAATTTCATTACTTATTTTGTAGCTGAAGTTAATGATAAAGTAGTTTTTGAAGTATCTACTTCTCAATTTTTATCAAAAGACCCTTATTTAAAATTTGCATTTACTGGTGCAGAAAAAGGTGACAAAGTAAAAATTACTTGGAAAGATTTAAAAGGTGCAACTGTAGTAAGTACAGGGAAAATCAAATAGTTATATCTTATAAGTAAAACAAGGAGAGAAGGTATGTTAATGAAACTATTAAAAGCTGTATCATTCCTTTCACTTGCATTAATTACATTAAATGCAAGTGAGTTTGATAAGCAAGCACAAAAAGATAAAAACGAGTTAGTAAAATACTTTGAAGCAAAATTTGCAGATCCTTATAAAGAAAAAAATAGATTTTTCCCTTATTCAACTGATGATGAGTTGGAAAATGGATATTCTAAAGGATTAAAGCATATGGATTTTGCAATAGGAAGTTACTCTTATGCAAAAGATGCAAAAGAACAATATGAAGCAATTAAAGAGTTTCCACCTTATGAAGATAAAATTGAAAAAGGTGAAGAACTTTACAATAAAAAGTTTGCAAATGGAAACTCTTTAGCTACATGTTTTCCAGACCCAACTGTTGCAGGAAATTATCCTTATTATGATTTAGAGAAAAAAGAGGTTATCTCTTTAACAACAGCTGTAAATCAATGTTTAACAGATAATGGTGAGAAAAAATGGAATGCAAAAAAAGGTGATATGGCAGTATTTCAAGCATTTTTAGCATATTCATCAGCTGATGAAGGTAAAAATGTAGATATCAAAATTCCTAATAAAGAAGCACAAGATGCTTATGAAAGAGGAAAAGAGTATTACTATACTCAAAGAGGATATTTAAAAATGTCATGTGCAACTTGTCACGTTCAAGGTGCAGGTCAAAGAGTTAGAAATGAAAAACTTTCTCCACTTTTAGGACAAACTACACATTTCCCAGTTTATAGATTAAAATGGGGATCATTAGGAACTCTTGAAAGAAGAATTGCTGGATGTATTAAAGACCAAGGTCAAGTTCCACCAAAAGTTGATAGTAAAAAAATGCATGAATTACTATACTTTATGGCATATATGTCAAATGGAATGCCAGTTGATGGTCCAGACGTAAGAAAATAAAAGGAGAAATTATGAATAAAATAATAAGTTTATCACTAATTGCAGTTTCTGCATTGACTTTTAGTGCTTGTGTGAGTTCATCATCTCCTTCATTTCAAACAGCACAAAGTTTAAATGAGAAAAAAGTTTGTGATGTTAATCTTAATGGAATAGATAAAGTAATAAATACAGCAAAAGCATACAATGAAATTGCTATAAAAAGAGAAGTTGAATTTAGAAGATTAGGTGTTAATAATAGTGGTTTAATTGCAGCAGTTGAAGAAGGAATAAAAACTGGTGCAAAAGAGGTTAACCCTAAAGATTTTAAAGGTAAAGATTCTAAAACAGTACTACCAATAGATTTTGCTGCTGAACGTGCATGCAAATTTGCTATTAGTGCTTTAGTACAAGAAAAAGAAGCACAAACTACTTGGAGACTAGCAGTTCCTGGCGATGGGTATAAATACTAAAATTTAATACTTATTTAATATATAAAAGACAAGAAATTGTCTTTTATTTGTAAAAGGGGAAGTAATAATGAGTATTACAAATAAATTTTTAAAAACATTATTAGTTGCAGCTTTATCTATATCTTTTGCAAATGCAGAAGGTGGTGAAAAATTTGTTCCTATAATGCCTGGTGTAAAATCAATGGATGTTACACTAAATGGTCAAACTTATATAATACAAAGAAATCAAGATTTCAAAAACAAAATTTCAGATTTATATAATACTACTGCAAGAGGTGTTCCTCAACCAATGACTTTAGCACAAGGTGTTGAAACTATTGGAGAAGTAGAATTTTTAAATTTTATGAAAAAAGCACAAAATGATTCTTCTATTGCAATCATTGATACAAGAACTCCAGGTTGGTTTGCAAGATTAAGAATTCCAGGTGCAGTGAATGTACCTTATACAAATTTTAATAATAGAGATGATGCTGTTGATATGATGGAAGATTATATGGGAGTTATCATAAATGATGATGAGTCTTTAGATTTTTCAAAAGCAAAAACTCTTATTTTATATTGTAATGGTTACTGGTGTGGACAAACTCCAGCAATGATTAAAAATGCAAAACAATCACTTTTAACTTTAGGTTATCCAGCAAGTAAAATCAAATATTATAGAGGTGGTATGCAAGCGTGGACATCTTTAGGATTTACAGTTGCAGGTAGTGCAGCAAAATAGTAAGGATATTTTATTATGAGTAAATTAAGTAGAAGAGAATTTATATATATGATGGCAGTACTTGGTGCTTCTCCTATATTTGCAAATTCTCATACTAGAATGACTAGTACTAATAAATTAAGTGATTACTATAAGCTTAAACCTTTTGGTAACGCTAGATTTTTGCATATGACAGATTCTCATGCTCAATTAACACCTATTTACTTTAGAGAGCCAAGTGTAAACTTAGGTTTTCATAGTAACTATGCTAAACCTCCACATATTGTAGGAGAAAAGTTTTTAGAGTATTATGGAATTAAAAATGACAAAAGACTTGAGTATGCTTATACATGTATTGATTTTGAAAAGCATGCAAGAGCGATAGGTAAAACTGGTGGATATGCACAAATTAAAACTGTTGTTGATTATTTGAGAAATAGTTTTGGTGAAGAAAAGACATTACTTTTAGATGGTGGTGACACATGGCAAGGTAGTGCAACTGCATTATGGACACGTGGTAAAGATATGGTTGGTGCTATGAATTTACTAGGAGTTGATGTTGCAGTTGGACACTGGGAGTTTACTTATAAAGCACAAGAAGTTTTAGAAAATGTAAAACTTTTAAAAGCTGAGTTCTTAGCTCAAAATGTAAAAGTAAAAGAAGATGCATTATTTAATGAAACAGATATTGCAAAACAAGCATATGATATGGATGAAGGTTATGCTTTCAAACCATATACAATTAAAAAAATGGGTAATGCAAGAGTTGCTATAATTGGTCAAGCCTTCCCTTATACAACTATTGCTAATCCTCAAAGATTTATCCCTGATTGGTCTTTTTCTATTAATGATGAGAATATGCAAGAAGTTGTAAATGATATTAAAGAAAATGAAAAGCCAGATGCAATAATTGTGTTATCTCATAATGGTTTTGATACAGATAAAAAAATGGCAAATGTAGTAACAGGAGTTGATTTTATTATGGGTGGACATACTCATGATGGAGTGCCTGAAGCAGTTCCTGTAAAAAATGCTGAAGGTGTTACATATGTATGTAATGCTGGTTCAAATGGTAAATTTTTAAATGTATTAGACCTTGATATTCAAAATGGAAAAATAAAAGACTTTAAATTTACTCTATTACCAATATTTTCAGATTTAGTTCCTGAAGATAAACAGATGAAAGAGTATATTCAAAGTGTAAGAAAACCATATTTAAAAGATTTAAATAGACAAATTGCAACAACTGATGTAACTTTGTTTAGAAGAGGGAACTTTAACGGTTCTTGGGATCAAATAATATGTGATTCTCTTTTAGAAATCAAAGATGCTGAAATATCATTATCTCCAGGATTTAGATGGGGAACATCTGTTATGCCTGGACAAGTTATTACTTTTGATGACTTGATGACTCAAACAGCTATGACTTATCCTGAAACATATGTTAGAAATATGAAAGGAAGTGAGATTAAACTTATTTTAGAAGATGTTGCTGATAACTTATTTAATGTGGATCCATTTTATCAACAAGGTGGAGATATGGTAAGAACAGGTGGAATATCTTATAAAATTAATCCAATTGAAAAAATTGGAAATAGAATCTCTTCAATTACACTTACAAGAACAGGTGAAAAAATAGAACCAAATAAACTATATAAAGTTGCTGGTTGGTCAACAGTTGGTGCAAAATCAGAGGGTGAACCTATTTGGGAAACTGTTGAAAAATATTTGGCAAACATAAAACACATAAAAAGTTTAAATGTTGATGCACCTGATATCGTTGGAATTAAAAATAATCCAGGAATCATAATATAAAAATACAAAGCTTTTTGCTTTGTATTTTTCAAATTGATAAGTTTTAAATATTGAGTTTATCAATTTGAAAAGGTTAACTATGATAAAAAAAATATTTATTTTATCTTTATTTTTACTATCTTTTTTATACGCAAAGATTGATGATAATAAAGTAATATCAAAAGCAAATAGCTTAAATAAACAAATTCTTGTATATGTTACATCTAAAAATTGTTTTTATTGTATGAAAATGGATAAAGATGTTTTTTCACAAGAAGAGGTAAAAAATGCCATATCTAAAAATTATATATTTGTAAAAGTTGATGTATTTGAGGATAAATTGCCTTTTTCTTTACAAAAAAAATATAAAAAAATAACTCCTAGTTTTTTTATACTTGATAAAAACGGTACATATCAAAATAGTGTTATTGGAAGTTGGAGCAAAAAAGATTTTTTAGAAATATTAAAAGAGAATATAAAATGAGTGAAATAATAAAAGGTAATGTAGTAGGAATCTTTAGTGCTACAAAAGATACTCAAAGTAAATCAAGACCAAAAGTTGAAAGTTTAAATCTTATAAAAGATTTTGGAATAGAAAATGATAAGTTTGCTGGTAAAGATTTAGATAAAACAGTGATGATTGTTGGTACAAAATCATATGAAATAGCAAAAGAAAATGGTGTAGAGTTAGAATATGGAAGTTTAGGAGAAAATATACTTTTAGACTTTGACCCACACAATTATAAAGTTGGAGATATTTTTAATATTGAAAATAGTTTGCTTGAAATTACACAAATTTGTACAGTTTGTAGTCATTTGAGTAAATTTGATAAAAAATTACCAAAGTTGTTAAATATGCATAGAGGTTTATATTGTAAAATATTAACAAATGGCATCATAACAAATAAAATGCAAGTTAGCGTAAAGGAAGTTAAATGAAGAAAATATTGTTAGTTTTATTATTAAGTATATTTTGTTTTGCAAGAACAGAGTTTTCAGAACCAAAACCAACATTTGATAATCCAAGAAAAGTTGTATATTCATTGCACACAGGTGATATAAAAAAGATAAATAGTATTTTGGGTTCTATGTACAATATACTAAAAGAGTATCCTGCTGAGAGTCTAAAAATAGTAGTAGTTGCATATGGAAAAGGCTTACGAACGTTAAGAAAAGATTTTGATAAAGCTACACTATTAAGAATAAAATCATTAATGCAATATGATGTTGAATTTATAGGATGTAAAAATACAATGGATTCAATGCATTGGAAAGAAGAAGATTTTTTAGATGATGTTGATTTTGTACAAGCAGGAATTGCAGAAGTAATAGAAAGAAAAGTTGATGGATATATAGGAATTAATGCTTATTAAAAAAAGGGAGTTACTATGTTAAAAAAGATTTTTATTTCAAGTTTAGTTTTAGGGGTTAGTTTATTAAATGCTCAAAATATCTCAAAGAGTCAATGCTCTAAACTAGGAGATGATTTTATATTTGCAGGTGGTGAATGTATTAATTATAAAAAATATTCAGGTGAGCAAAAAGATAAACTAAATATTGTAGTTCATGGAACATGGGATGAAGGAACAAATATTTTAGGTAGATATGCTCCTTTTGCTGAAAATCTATCTTTTGAAACAGATGTTCCAACTATTGCTGTTGCACTTCCAGGTTATTCAAAATCATCATTAAATAACTTAAAATCAATTGGTTCAAAAACTCAAACAAATTTAGTTTATAAAAAGGAGTATCTATCTTTTTTATCTTCATTAATTAGTGCTTTTAAAGATAAATATAATGCAAAAACAATAACTTATATAGGTCATAGTGCAGGTTGTAGTATTGGTGCTACAATTTTAGGAGATTATCCAAAATTAATAAATAATCTTTTATGTGCAGGTGGGAAATATGATATTCATAAAACTACAAAAGAAAAAGATTTAATCTCTGCAATTGATGTTGTTGATAATATAGATAAAAACTCAAAAATTGCTTTAGTGTATGGAACAAAAGATACTATTTCTAAACCTGAAAATACAATAGAGTTTTATAAAATAGCAAAAGAAAAAGGATTAAATGTAAAACTTGTTGAAGTTAAAGATGCGGTGCATTTAGATTTGGATATGAGTGAACCTTCTGTAAATGCAATTATTGAATTGGATGAAAAGTAAAATGGATAAAAAAAGACAACTACTTTTTAATTCAAATAATTTTTTATTAGCTACTTCTTTATGCTTTGATTATGTTTTAAAAAATCAAAAGAAAATACCTTTGGGATATTTAAAAAGAGTGACTTATATAAGTTTAAATATTGCACTTAAATTGGGTTTTTCTAGTAAAGAATTAGCAGATTTATGTTCATATTGTTTAAGTAGTAATATTGCTCTTAATATAAGTGAAGATGAAAAAACTTTATGTGAAAATAGTTCTAAAATTGTTGAAAACTTTGAGTTTTTGACAAAACAACAAGATGTTCTTTTATATCAAAAAGAGCATTTTGATGGAACTGGATTATTTAATAAAGTTGGCGAAGAGATACCTCTATTTTCTCAGATAATATTTTTATCAACAAAATTAAATGAAAAATTTGATTTTTCTACATTTGATGAAGAGATAAAACAACAAGCAATTTTTTTTGTAAAAGACAATAAAAATACTCTTTTTAGTTCAAAAATAGTAGATACTTTCTTAGAACTTTGTACATCAACTTCTTTTTGGTTAGATTTAGAAGATGAAAATGATATTTTGATGTTTATTTATAATACTTTAGAAGATTTTACAGCACCAATGGATTTTGAGAATATATTAAAAATAACTCGAAGTATTTCAAAAATAGAAAATTCTAATAGCAAATTGGTTGAGTATATTGATAGTATGAGTGAATATTATGGATTTGACCATAAAGACAAATATACTCTAAAAATTGCAGGAAGTCTTTGTAAAATTGGGAAATTAATAATAAAAAAAGAGTTGTTAGAAAAAAAAGAGCCTTTAAATAAAAATGAAATTGAGAAGATAAAAACATATCCATACTACACAAAAAAAATCCTGTCAAATATCATAGGATTTAATGATATTATGCAATGGGCTATTAAAATTCAAGAAAGATTAGATGCAAGTGGATATATATATTCCCTTGATGCAAAAAGTCTGAGTTTAAAAGATAGATTACTTATAAACTTAGCTATTTATGATGCTTTAACTCAAGATAAAACTTATAGAAATAAATATACTCATAAAGAAGCTATTGACATTATGTTAAATGAATCAAAGTCTGGAAAAATAGATGAATCAATAGTTAAAAATATAGATGAGGTACTTTTTGACTCAAAGAATTTATAAAATTACTTACTAAGTAAAATGTAGATATAATCGCGTAGAATTAAATTGATAGGAATTTTAATGAGTGAAAAGTACGAACCATCAAAGATAGAAGATAAATTTTATAAAATATGGGAAGATAGAGGATATTTTGAAATAGATGGAAACAAATCTATTCAGCAAAAAGATAAAAATTTTGCAATTATGATGCCTCCTCCAAATGTAACAGGAAGCTTACATATTGGTCATGCACTTACTTTTACCCTTCAAGATATTATTACTAGATATAAAAGAATGGACGGGTACAAAACTTTATGGCAACCAGGGACAGACCACGCAGGTATTGCTACACAAAATATTGTTGAAAAACAACTATTAGCAGAAGGTACTACAAAAGAAGAGTTAGGTAGAGAAAAGTTCTTAGAAAGAGCTTGGCAACAAAAAGAGAAATCAGGTGGAAATATTGTTCACCAAATGAGAAAACTTGGAGTTACACCAGCTTGGAGTAGAGAAAGATTTACTATGGATGATGGACTAAAAGAGGCAGTTAAAGAGGCTTTTGTTCATCTTTATAATGAAGGAATGATTGTTCAAAACAATTATATGGTTAACTGGTGTACACATGATGGTGCGCTATCTGATATTGAAGTTGAACATGATGAAGTAAAAGGTAAATTTTACCATATGAATTATCACTTTGCAGATGGAAGTGGTTATGTAACAGTTGCTACAACTAGACCTGAAACATATTTTGGGGATACTGCAATTATGGTTCATCCTGATGATGAAAGATATAAAGATATTGTAGGAAAAGAAGTATTATTACCTTTAACTGATAGAAAAATCAAAATTATCACTGACAAACATGTTGATATGGAGTTTGGAACAGGTGTTGTAAAAGTTACTCCTGCTCATGACCAAAATGACTACGAAGTTGGAAAAAGACACGATTTAGAGTTTATTACTTGTTTTGATGAAAAAGGTATTTTAAACGATTATTGTGGAGAGTTTAAAGGTCTAGAAAGATTAGAAGCAAGAGAACCAATTGTTAAAAAACTTCAAGATGAAGGTTACATCGTAAAAATTGAAGAGCATGTTCATCAAGTAGGGCACTGTTATAGATGTAAAAATATTGTTGAGCCTTATGTATCTAAACAATGGTTTGTAAGAAAAGAAGTTGCTAAAGGAAGTATTGAAAAAACATATGCAGGTTTAACTCAATTTTTCCCAAGTCACTGGATTAACTCTTATAGAGCATGGATGGACGAATTAAGAGATTGGTGTATCTCTAGACAATTATGGTGGGGACACAGAATTCCTGTATTTACTTGTAATGATTGTAATCACCAATGGGCAGATAAAGCAGATGAACCAGAAGCTTGTCCACATTGTGCTAGTAAAAACTATACACAAGACCCAGATGTATTAGACACTTGGTTTAGTTCTGGATTATGGGCATTCTCTCCACTTGGATGGGGAAATAATGGAAAAATGAAAGATACTTTTAATGATACAGATTTAAAAGATTTCTATCCAAATAGTCTATTAATTACTGGTTTTGATATTATGTTCTTCTGGGTTGCTAGAATGATGATGATGGGTGAACACTTTAAAGGTGAATTACCATTTAAACATATTTATATGCATGCTTTAGTAAGAGATGAAAATGGTGCTAAAATGTCTAAATCAAAAGGAAACGTAATTGATCCACTTGATATGGTTGAAGAGTTTAGTGCTGATATTGTTAGATTTTCACTTGCATATTTAGCAGTTCAAGGTAGAGATATAAAACTAGGTAAAAAACACTTAGAATTATATAGAAACTTTACAAATAAATTTTATAATGCAGCAAACTTCTTACAATTAAATGTAGAGACTTTCCCTGAATTAAATGAGATTGAAGTAAAATCAGCTCTTGGTAAGTATATGCTTTCTAAACTTTCAACAGCAGTTGATGAAGTAAGAGAAAACCTTGATACTTATAAATTTAATGAAGCAGCAGCAAGTCTTTATAGATTTGTTTGGAATGAGTTTTGTGACTGGGGTATTGAGTATTCAAAAGCTAGTAAAGATTCAATTGTTGAACTTGGAGCAATATTCAAAGAGACATTAAAATTAACATCTCCATTTATGCCATTTATTTCTGAGTATTTATATCAAAAATTAAGTGGTAGTGAACTTGAAAATAGTGAATCAATTATGATTATGAACTATCCAAAAGACTTGGCTAAAGATGAAGAAGTTGAAAATATGTTTGCTATTATTGAAGAAGCTATTATTGCAATAAGAAGAGCAAAAGTTGTAATCGATATGGGTAATAGCAAAATTGCTAAAGCATATGTAAAACTTGATACAAATATTGATAAAGATTTAGCAAAACCATTTATAGAAAAACTTGCAAAAGTTGAAAATATTGAGTTTGTTGATGCAAAAGTTGAAAACTCTATAACTGATGTATCAAATAATCTTGAAGTTTATATTCCAACAGGTGAAATAGATATGAGTGCAATTGTTGATAAACTTACAAAACAACAACTAAAAGCACAAAAAGAGTTTGATAAATTAAATGGAATGTTATCAAATGAAAAATTTGTTGCAAATGCACCTGAGCATGTTGTTGCAGAAAATAAAAAAGCTTTAGAAGAAGCAAGAATTAAATTAGAAAAAATAGAAAACGAACTAAAAACGATTTCATAAAAAAGGACAAAAAGTGTATAAAAAGATTTTATTAATTACTCTTTTTTTTACACTTTTTTCTGGTTGTGCACGGCACAACAAAGTAAATGAGATTTTTCAAACACAAAAAGCGATTTCTATAACACAAGATTACAAAGATATTTTAAGCTTAGTAGTTAAGTACAAAACAAAACTAGATAAAAGAAATCCACAGCACTATAATAAAGATTTTAAATCCGCAATTTACACACAAATAGAAGATATTCAAAAGTTTATTACTTTAAGAGATACAAATAATAACAGATTGGTTAATTTCAAACAATATTTGGATTTAGCATTCAATAAAAGAGGTATTAAGTATAGAAATGACTACTTAATACTAGGATTGTATTATATGATTTATGATGCATACTCTTTAGATGAAGTGCATAAATTTACAGCATTAAATTATGATAATGATAAATTAACAAAACTATACAAAAATTTGTATATATTAAGATGGAAGATAAGAACAGCCAAAGATATAAATGGAAACTATCTATTTTTGACATGGCAAAATAATTGGCAAATTGAGTATTTAAATAAAAAGATTAATGATTTAAATGAGATAAAAAATTTTAATTCTATACTATCAAAAAAAGAGAGTTTACTTTCACATTCTAACTTCTCTTTTGAGATAATTTTATCAATGATGATAAATAGAGTTGAAAGTACTTTAAGAGATATTGGAACTGAGCCTTCAGATATTGCAATAGATACAATTACTTCATTAGTTTTTTTGATTTAAAAGTGTTAAATACTTTTATAAAAAGTTAAGTAAAATTATAAATTTAGTTAGGAGTTTACTATTATTAGATATACAATAATTCTATTTTTATCATTTGTTTTCTCTTTTAGCTCTACGCTAGATTTAAATAATGCTAACTCTTGCATTAAAAATATTTCAAATTATATAAACTATTATAAAGATACCACAAAACTAAATACAATTGATGATGTTTTAAATAAAAAATTTAGCACTACAAAAAATATCGACATCTCTAACTTTAGTAAAAATGTATATTGGTTGAAAATTGATATAAAAAATTGTGATGGTAAAAAATATATATTAAATATTGATAACTTTTTGATTGATGAGATTGATCTATTTTTTATAAAAAATAGTAAAGTAGTAAAATCATATAAAACAGGTGTAAAATATAAAAATAGTACTAAAGGACTTACAAAATATAGTAAGTTTGCATTTCCTTTGGATATAAAAGGCAATTTTTCTATTTATCTAAGAATTGAGTCTTCCTTTTTATCTTTGCCTTTTATCAAAATATTAAGTAATGAAGTTTTTTTAAAAAAACAAAATTATAATAATATGTTTAATACTGCATTTTACTTCTCTTTGACTTTGATGTTTTTTTATAATTTATGTATTTTTATTGTTTCAAAAATTAGAATATATAAGTTTTATTTAGGCTATATTTTTGGAATATTTGGCTTTTTATTTTTTTATGATGGATATTTAAATACGCTATTTTTTACTGAATATCCTATGGTTTCTGAACTTCTATTTTTTATATTTTATGTGATTATTTTTATCTCTGTTACTAAGTTTTCAACACTTTTGTTTCAAAGTAAAAGAAACACATTTTTACTACATAAAATTTTGATAAAAACCTCTTTGGTTATAGTTCCAATATTTGCATCAATTGGAATAATCTTAAGCTTTGTAAATAAAGATTTAATATTTTTAGCTCAAAAATATTTACTTTTATGTGCTATCTTTGTGATACTTTTAATCATTACAATAACAGTAAAATATTATAGAAGTAAAGAGGAAATTATTTCTAAAATTTACTCTTTTATTTGGATAATATTTATGATTGTTAGTTTGCTTTTTGCAATAAATATGATGTTTGGATTTGTAGATACAAACATAATGACTAAAATATTAAAATTTAATATTCTTTTAGAAATTATTGCAATGTCTTTATTTATTGCATATAGACTAAAAGATAGTAAAGAAAAAAACCTAAGACTAAAGATAAAAAATAAAGAGCAAGAACTTTTTATATTAAGACAAACAAGACTTGCTTCTTTTGGAGAAGTTATTAACTCAATAGCTCATGAATGGAAGCAACCATTGCATAGAATAAATATGCTATCTTTAGATTTAGAAACAACTTATGATAAGAAAGGATTAACAAAAGAGTATTTGTATAATCAATTAAATGAGATTGAATTACAAACAAAATATATGAATGACACGGTAAATCAGTTTATGGACTACTTTAGTCCACAAAAAACAAAGGAAGAATTTTATTTAATTGATTGTGTTAACGAAGCTGTTAACCTTTTAAGTATAAAATTTAGTAAAAATTTGATAAATTATAAAATTGATTGTATTGATGAAAATATTAAGACGATTGGGTATAAAAAAGAGTATATTCAGTGTATAATAATATTGATAAATAATGCGATTGATGCAATTTTAAATCAAAAAGTTAGTGATAAATATATCTATTTTAAAATAGATAAATTTGGAAATAGAGCAAGGCTTAGTATTATTGATAATGCAGGTGGTATTAAAGTAGAACCAATAGACAAAATTTTTGAGCCAAATGTCTCAACAAAAGCATCAAATACAAACTCAGGGGTTGGGTTATTTATTGCTAAAAAAATTATTGAAGACAATATGAATAAAAAATTAACATGCGAAAATTATAATGATGGAGCAAAATTTTGTATAATAGGATGAGAAAATGAAGTTATTATTTGTAGAAGATGATGAACTACTAAGGAAAAGTTATAGTATCTATTTAGAAGATCTTTTTGGAGAAATCATAGAAGCTCAAGATGGGAAAGAGGGCTTAGAAAAGTATTATGAACATAAACCAGATATTATTATGTTAGATATTAGTATGCCTCATATAAATGGTATGGATGTAGTAAAAGAGATAAGAAAAGAGAATAAAGATGTAACTATTATTATTCTTTCTGCACATAGTGATAAAGCATATTTATTTGATGCTATTGAACTAAATATATTTAAATATTTAGTAAAACCACTACCAAGAAGCCTTTTTAAAGAGACTATATTAAAAGCTATTGAAAGTAGAGCAGAAGATAATGATCTAAATTTTGTAAAACTTGTAGATAATTATGTTTGGGATAATTTCAATAAAATACTAAAAAAAGATAATCAAGAAGTTGATTTAACTAAAAATGAGTATAAAATTATGTCTAAATTTTGTAGAGATGATGTGCATTATTTTACACTTAAAGACTTATTTGATTGTATTTATACTTCAGAAGAAGAGTATAGTGAAAATAAAATTATGATGATTCTAAAAAGATTTAGAAAAAAGACTTCAACAAAAATTATAAAAAATATCTATGGAATGGGATATAAATTTAATATTATAAAATAAGTAGAAAATATTCTACTTTATTTTATGTGATATTGTATATAACACTGGTAAATATACAAGATTTAGAATTGTTCCCCAAGCTAAACCAAATCCAAGTGCAATTGCAATTGGTTGAAATATTACAGCTTGTCCTGTTGGGAAGAAGATTAGTGAACTCATTCCTATTAAAGTTGTTATACTAGTTAAAATAATCGGTCTAAATCTTTTCTCTGCTCTATAAAAAATATCTTTTAATGTTTTTGCTTTTTTTAGGTATGTCATCATAATAATTCCATCATTTATAACAACTCCAGCAAGTCCAAGTGCTCCAATCATTGAAGGCATAGAAAGATTTAATCCCATCATCTTATGACCTATTAATACTCCTAAAATAGAAAAAGGAATAATGCTCATAAGTATAAATGTATCTCTAAAAGAGTTAAATAAATAAAGCATAGAAATCATAATTAAAAGAAGTGCTAATGCACTTGCAAATAGCATATCATGTTTTAAACTTTTTTTCTTTTCTGCTTCACCTTTAAAAGTTAGTTTTATACCTTCTTCTCTTATCTCATCTAAAGTTGGTTTTAATTTGTCAAGAACTTCAGTTGCAGTAATTACATCTGGATTTACATTTGCATAAATATAGAAATTTTTAACTGCTCTATCTTTTGTTAGTTGTTCAAATGATTTTATTATATTAAAGTTAGCAACTTCATATAATCTTACATAAGTTCCATTTGATAATGGAATCTCAATATTTTTAAAGTTCTCATAGTTGTCTTTATTTATACTTTGTATTTTTATATCAAGCATCTCTTTTTCATCAAATGAAACTGCTTTTTTCTTTTCTAAATATAAATTTGATAAATATGAACCCAGAAAGTGTTCAGTAATACCTAACTTTTCTCCATATTCATTTACTTTTAGTTTTATCTCATCAATTCCAAATTTTAATGAATTAGAAGCTGATACTACTCCATTCATATTTTTTATTTCGTCTGTAAGTTTTTCTACATTTTTGATGATTTTTTGATTGTCATTTGAAATTAAACCTATTTTTATATCTGATTTAACTGGTCCAACTTTTTTTTCTAATACTATTAATTCATTTAAGTGAAATCTCTCTTTGTATTTTTGCTCTTCTAAATATTTTTTTAGTTTTTGTGCTATTTGTTTTGATTTTAAAGTTCTTGTTCTTCCTTCATCATCATAATAAAAAGTCAAATAAGGTGTAATATATTTATCTAAGAAGTTCATAGGTTTTAGTTTTTGAAGTTCTACTGTCATATACATTACATATGGAAATTTTTCTGTGTTGTTCCCTGCATCTCTTCTATGTCCTGCAACTGAATCTATACTTCTTATAAAAAACTCATCTTTTCTTTTTATTAAATCTGCTTCAATTTTTTGAACAATAACAAAGGCATCTTCAAGCTTTGTGTTTTCATTTGCTTTGAAAGATATCTTAATATCAGTTGCATCAAATTTTGGAAACATTTGAAATCTTGATTCTTTAATCTCTAAAATTGTTGCAAGTGGAACTAATATGACAAATAAAATTAGAAATGTCTTTTTCCATCTCATAAAAAAGTGAATTATTTCATTGTATATTTTGTTTGGAATTTCCCACGATGTAACTTTAGCTCCACTTTTTAAAGTGTGAGCTGCATGAATTGGTAAGAATACAAATGATTCAATTAATGAGGCAACTAAAAGTGCACTTAATGCAATAGGAATAAGCTTCATTACTTCTCCCATTGTTCCACTTATCATTAAAATAGGTAAAAATGAAAATAGAGTTGTAATAGAAGCAATTGTTACTGGTTTTACCATCTCTTTTGCACCCATAATTGCAGCTTCTGTTGTAGAATAACCTTCTTCTATATGTTGTTGAATATTTTCACTTACAACAATTGCATCATCAACAACAATTCCAATAGCAATTAAAACACCAACAAGTGAAATCATATTTATTGTATAACCAAATGTATACATATAAATTGCAGCTATTACAAAAGATGTTGGAATCCCAATAGCTATAATAAATGCCATTCGTAAGTTGATTAGTAAAGCAACAAGTAAAGTTATAAGTAATATTCCAAGCAAAATATTTGATATAACTATATTTAATCTATCTTGGATTCTTTCACTATTATCATCACCAATTGATATTTTTATATCTTTATGCTTTTTATTTAGTTTTTCAAGAAGTTGCTTCATATCTTTTGATATTTTAAGAGCATCAGAAGTCTCTGTTTGTTCAACTGCTAAAGATAAGGCATTTTCTCCATTAAAAGAGTAAAGAGTTGATGAGTCTTCATATCTTTTTTTTATTTTTGCAATATCTTTTAAATATATTGTTTTTCCATCAATTTTTATTAAAATATCTTCAAAATCTTTTCCATTTTTTGCACCATTATATGTAGATAAATAAAAGTGCTTTTTATTGCCTTCTATTTTTCCAATAGGAAATATATATGATAGATTTGATATTACATTAAAAACATCACTTTTATTTAAATTAAGTGCTTCTATTTTTCTATCATCAAGTAAAACTTCAAAATATTTATCTGAATCACCATAAATAGTTACATTACTTACACCACTTATGCCTAAAATTGCACTTTTTAAATCATCTGCAAAAGGTTTTAAGTCATCTAATGTAAACTTTTTTGATGTTAATGTTACATCAATTAGTTTTTTATATCTTTCAACTACTTTTACACTAGGTTCATCCATATCTGAGGGTAAATCTGTTTTTGTAAGAGTGATAATATCTTTTACTTTATCAGAGATGTTATATCTATTTTCACCTTTTTTTAACTCTAAAATAATTGTAAATTTACCAGGACTAATTACTGTATTTATCTCTTTTAGTCCATCTAAATTTTTAAGTTTATCTTCTATTTCTCCTACTGCCATCTTATCTAAAATATCAACACTAGCACCATTATAAGAGCCATTTATTGAAATCATATCTAATTCAAAATTTGGAAAAATCTCTTTTGCTGTTTTTGTATATGAATATATTCCTATTATAAATATTAGAAAAAAAAGCGTATAGTTCATACGTGAATTTTCTACAAAAAATCTCAAAAACTTTTCAAACATCAAATCCCTTTAGAATCTTTTTTAGTCATATTTTGGAAAAACTATTTTAAACACAGCACCATTTTTTGTATTTGCTACTGATATTGTACCATTTAATCTATTTTCTACTAATCTTTTTGTTAGTGCTAATCCAACGCCACTTCCATTTTTACCTTTAGAAGAGTAATCAATATCATATAAATTCTCAAAATCTTCTTCTTTAATTCCACCTGCATTATCTTCAATCATTAGAAGAATTTCATCATCTAACTCTTTTAGTGTTATAAATATTTTTTTATCACTATTTTCATTTTGTGAGTGTTCATAAATTGCATTTTCTACTATTACCATAAAAGAGTTAGTTAGACTTGTTTTGTATCCTTCATATGTAAAAGATTCTAACTCTTCTATTATTGTTATGTTATTGTCTTTTATTTTATTTTCTAAAAGTCTTAAAACAGATTCTAACTCATCTTTTACTAAAAATTTCTCTTTTTGTTTAGGATTTGAATAGAAGTTATAAATATCATCCATTGTATTATTTAAAAATTTTATACTATCTTCAATCTTTGGTAGTGTTTCAATAAAAGAGTCATCAAAGTTTTTCTTATCAAGAGAGTGCATCGCTTTTAATAGTAAAACTTCAGAGCCAAGCTGAGAAATAGGTGTTTTCCATTGGTGAACTAAATCAGCAATATTTTGTCCTATTGTTGTAAATCTAGCTTGAGATATAATTAGTTGTTCGTTTAGTTTTTTCTCTTTTTCTATTAGTTTTACTTTTGTAAACAAAGCAAGAGAGATAAATATAACATCAAGAATAATTCCTAAAGGAATAATTACCCACATATGTGAGATAGGTTCTAAATATCCAGTATTTACAAATACACCATAAAAAATTAAGAATAAAAATGAGAACTGTCCTAAAAAATAGTACAAAGAACCAGATAGTTTATTATATATTGCCCATAAAGATACACAAAATAGTGTTGGCATCGTTAATAAAGTTATCAAATCAGTATAGTTTGTATATAATTTAAACTCATCATACTCTAAAACTGATAAATAAAATATAACTGCACATATATTTAAAAATACTAAAAACATCAATATTTTATATACAAAACTTTTTTTAGAGGGTTTAAAAAAAGTAAGTGGAAATAGTAGAGTAAATATTTGAGCAAAAAATCCCAATGACCAATTTATATCATCAATCCATTTTATGTCTAAATAGTTAAAAAATTGATAATAAAATCCATTTATTTTAAATTGATAAATAGCTAAAAAAAGTGCTAAACCTATATAAACTAAAAAATAACTCTCTTTTATTGTAAAATATACTGCTAAATTATATAAAATTAAAGCAATAATAATTCCAGAAAAAATACCCCAAGCAATTGTCTCTATTGTTGTAGCAGTAATAAAGTTATATTGGTCATAAACTTTCCAATATGTAGAAATACTTGTATAACTTTTATGCATAGTATAAATTGTATAGTTTGTATTTCTTTCTAAAAGTAGACTATACGTACTTTTTCTTATTTTTAATTCTCTACTTTTTATTGATCTATTGTCTCCTAACTCTATTTTTCTATAAGGAATATTATTTTTAAAGATATAAATATCAATAATATCAAGAATTGGTCTGTTATTTTCAAAATATAATTTTTCATTTGTTGACGATAGATTTTTTAGTGAAACTTTTGTCCAGACTCTGCTTTTTGAAGCTTTGAAATTTGTCTTTTTTATATTTTTAAAAGAAGTCTCTTTTACTATATCATCAATTGTAAAAGTTGAAGTTTTATCAATATATGTTGATTGATATTTTGTAAGTGTAAGATTGGAAAAATCTGTATTATCTTCAAGTATTAAAGTATTTGCAAATGTTATTTTGGCAAATAAAAATATTAAAATAAATATCTTTTTTATCATGTTTTTACTTCAAGCATATAGCCAAAACTTCTATAATTAGTAATCAAATCTTTTCCTACCTTTTTTCTTAATCTATAAATGATATTTTTTAATGTATTGTCGTTTATATACTCTTCATTTTTTACTAATGCTGCAATTTCATCTTTAGAAATTAGTTGATTTTTTTTATTAATAAAATATTCTAAAATTGTAGTTTCTATTTTACTTAAATTTACCTCAGTATCTTCTACAAATAACTTTTTTGTTCTAAAATTATAATCAAGTATATTATTTATGGTAAATTTAATTAAATTATTTTTTTCAGATGCCTCTTTACATAAAGTTAAAGTCTCTAGTAAATCTTCATATCTTACAGGTTTTTCCAAATATGAAGTAAGATTTAATGGAATACATTTTAAAAGTTTCTCTTTATCTGTGTAGTTACTCATAATAACAATGGGAGTTTTTTCACATATTTCTCTAATTTGTTTAGTTAGCTCATATCCATCAAGAAGTGGCATTTTATAGTCAGTTAAAATAATATTTGGTCTATATTTATGAAAAGCTTCTAAGGCTTCTTTACCATCTTTACAAGTATATACATCATCATATAATAGTTTTAAAATTTTATTTGTATTTTCTCTTATTTTATCATCATCTTCTGCATATAAAATTGATAAATTACAAAAATGTTTATTCAAAATTGCTCCTAAAAGTGTCAAAAGTTGTAATAATACTTAAAATATCATTATAACTAAATTTATTTATAAAATTAGTATAAAATCTATACACTAAATTACAAAATTAAAAGTGTCATATGACCTAGCCATGACTTTTCTTTTATATAATTATCTCATAACGTAAAAAGGAAAGATAAATGCAAAGATTGATTGATTATAAATCAAGATTTAGAATCTTAAAAGGTGGGAAAATAAGCTTAGTTGTAAGTTCTTTACTTACTGCTTCAACACTTTTAAATGCTGCACCAACAGGTGGAGTTGTTGCTAGTGGTAGTGCAAATATCTCTACAAGTGGTAACACTACAAATATTACACAACATACAAATAAAGTAACTATAAATTGGAATAAGTTTAACATAGCATCAAATGAGACTGTAAATTTTAAACAACCAAACTCTTCTTCAATTGCTTTAAATAGAGTGGTTGGAAATGAAAAATCTATAATCAATGGTGCTTTAAATGCAAATGGACAAGTTTGGCTTTTAAACTCAAACGGAATTTTATTTGGTAAAAGTGCAAGAATAAATACTGCTGGTTTTTTAGGAACTACAAAACAGTTAAGTGATAGTGATTTCAATGCAGGTAATTATAACTTTAAAGGTGACTCACAAGAATCAGTTATAAACCTTGGTGAAATTCAATCTGCTGATAATTCATATGTTGCATTACTTGCAAAAAATGTAGAAAATGATGGGACAATAAAAGTAGTAAAAGGTAAAGTTCATTTAGTTGGTGCAGATGATGTATCAATAAACTTAAATGGAAACTCACTTGTAAACTTAAAAGTAAACAAAGGTGTTCTTGATAGTTTAGTTAAAAATAGTGGAGCTATTTATGCAAAAGGTGGTGAGATATACTTAACTACAAATGCAGTAAATGAGCTATTAAAAGGAGTAGTAAATAATACAGGTATTTTAGAAGCTAACTCTTTTGAAGATTTTAAAGGGAAAGTTGAACTATTTGCTCATGGTGGTGAAGCACAAGTTGGTGGTATTATAAATGCAGCTGATGGTTTTGTTGAAACTTCTGGGAAAAATGTAAAAATAGATAATAACTTTAAAGTTTCAGCTAATAAATGGCTTATTGATCCAGTAGATTTTGTAATTGCTGCAACAGGAGGAGATATTACGGGTGCAACATTATCTTCAAATTTGGAGTCAGCTGATGTAGAAATTCAAAGTACAAATGGTTCTTCAGGAACAGATGGAAATATTTATGTAAATGACATTATAAGTTGGACTGCAAATAATACATTAACTTTAAATGCATTAAATAATATTGAAATTAATGAAGATATCATTCATAATGGAACTTCTGCAGGTGGTATTATATTCCTTTATGGACAAAGTGAAGAGTATGGAGGTAGTAGTTCATTTAATGTATTATCAGGGAAAAGTGTTATTGCCGATTCTATCCAATGGAGAAAAGGTAATAAACAAAATGCATTGAGATATGCAATTGTAAATAATGATATTTTTTTAGGAAATCAATATATTGAGATAGGAATAAACTATGCTGAGGGAGGTAAATTAGGCTCAAATACAAAACCAAGTCTATTTTATGGTAGACAAGGCGTAAACTCAGGAATTGGTATGATTGGAGATGCTGATGGTTTTGGCGAAGGACAAGATTTAAGAATAGATTATTTTTTACCAGGTACTCCTGCTGAATCTTTTGCTGCAAAATATGATGAAAGTGGAAGTACAACTACTGGACATAATTATGCATTAACAGGGAATAATGCAATATATGAACTTTTTGGTATAAACAATGATGGTAAAATTGAAGCAAAAGTTACTACAACTTTAAATAATACATTAAAAACTGAACAAACTTTTACATTAGGTTCAAATGATGCATTTTTTAATAATGATATAGTACTTTCAAATGTTGGCTCTTCAAATATTGATAATGTAGTTTTTACAAGAAGTTTTGACCCTGATAATACTTCAGATATTGGTGGGAATACATCTACAAAACAAGTTATAAATAGAACAATTGCTTCAGGAGATAGTGAAAATATTGTTAGTGCAAGTAGTTTAGAAAATGGTCCTTATGAAAATCTTACAGGAAAAAAAGCACAAATTTTTTATTCAACAAGTGATAGTAAATCAAAAGTTGGATTTGATGAAGGTACTGGAGTTTTCTTTAATGGTTCAAATATAGATGGAATGCTTTCTTTAGCAAATAATCAATCTAAGGGAGATTCTATTACTGAAGATGGTGGTATAGGTGTTATTTTTGAAATAGGAACATTAAATGTTTCTGAAACAAGTAGTTTTAATTATAAAACATATTTATCAATGGGGTTAATAGATGATATTGTTAAAACAAAAGTAGAAACACCAAAAGTAGAAACTAATGATGTGGAAAAAGTTGTTGCTGCTATTACTCAAAAACAAAACACAATAGTACCTATACAAAACATCAAAAACAACATAACTATTCCAACTGAGTTTAAAAGAACAGAAGTTAATGTAATTTCAACTCCTTCAAATGATACACCAACTAAATTAGTTTCATTAAGTTCTTTAAAACAATCAAAATCAACTGGTGATTCAACACCGACTACAAATAATGATGTAATTGTTCCATTAGGACAAAATTCAATTATAAATTTAGTAAATGGTGGAGTTAATTTACCATCAGGAGTAGAACAACAATTTTTTGTAGCAAGCCAAGAAAAAGGAAATAACTAATGAAAAAAATCATAGCATTATCAGCAATAACAACATCACTACTATTTGCAGCAACACCAAATAGTAGTAGCATTCAAAATCAATTAGAGAAACCAAAAAATTTACCAAAAAAATCAACTCCTTTAGTTGAATTAAAAGGTGCAAAAAAATATAAAGCCCCAATGCAAAATGAAAGTACAAAAAAAATCTTTGTAAAAGAGTTTAAAATTACAGGTGCAATTCATATAAAAGAAGAGAAGTTAAAATCTTTAGTTAAAAGCTATGAAAACAAAGAGTTAACTTTTGCTCAGATTCAAGAAGTAGCAAGTATTATCACTAAAGAGTATAGAAAAGAGGGATATTTTGTTGCAAGAGCTTATATTCCTGTACAAACTATACAAAATGATATAATTGAAATCGCAATTATTGAAGGTAACTATGGAGAGTTTCAATTAAAAAATGATTCATTAGTTAAAGATAGTATTGTAAAAGGTATGCTTGATAATATTAAAGAAGCAAATATTATTAGTACAGATACTTTAGAAAGAGCTATGCTTATTATAAACGACACTCCAGGTGTAGTTGTAAGTAAAGCAGAAGTAATGCCAGGAAGTGAAGTAGGTACAAGTGATTTTCTTATTGAAACTACACCTTCACCAAGATTTGATGGGTATGTAGTTGCAGATAATTATGGAAGTAGATATACAGGAAAAAATAGAATTTCTGCACAAGTAAATATAAATTCTCCTTTTAATATTGGTGACCAAATTAGTTTAGGTTCTTTAGTTTCAAATCATGGAAATTTAAAAAACTATAACTTTGCATATAATTTTCCTTTAGCATCAAATGGTTTAAGAGGTGAGTTTGCATATTCACATACAAAATATAATTTAATGGAAGAGTATGAAGAATTAGATGCACACGGTCAATCTAATATATTTGATTTTAAACTTTCATATCCAATAATCAAATCAAGAATTGAAAACTTAGATTTACAATTAAAATTTTCAAATAAAAACTTTGATGACCATGTAAATGGAAATCAAACAGCTGATAAAAATATAAAATCACTTACAGCTTCATTACTTTACTCAAAAGATTTTGTTTTATTTGATAGACCAAGTTATATTACAAGTGGATTTAATCTTACAACAGGTAGATTAAAAAATGAAAATTCAAATCTTTATGATGGAAGATATAATAAAGTTGATTTTTATGTAAATAACACTATTTCATTAGCTGATACATATAGTTTAACAACTGGTGTAACTGCACAAAAAGTTCTAGGTGGAAAAAATCTTGACGGAAGTGAAGATATGAGTTTAGGTGGAGCATATGCAGTTAAATTCTATCCAGATAGTGAACAAAGTGCTGAAAATGGATATATTTTTAATATTGAGTTATTTAAACAATTACAACCAATAAAATCATATACTCATAGAGTAAGTTTCTTCTATGACATTGGTAATGTTTATATGGAAGATGCTTCAACAGATACAACTTTTGATAGAAGAACTTTACAAGATGTTGGTCTTGGATACTATGCAAATTATAAAGATTTCTTTGCAAGAGTAAATTTAGCTTACAATATGAATCATGAAGTAACAGCAGAACCAAACTATAATAGTAAAATATTATTTCAAGCTGGATGGGTATTTTAATACCCTCTTTGCTTGAAAAGATTACTACTTACTTGCTGCATAAACTTTCAATTCTTTAACTTTTTCTAAGTCCTCTTCATCTATTACATTTTCTGCAAATAGTTTGATATTTAAAAGGTGTGTTAACTCAACCAATGCCTCAACAAAACTCTGTTTTGAACTATCATTCTTGATATTTTTTGTATATTCTCTTGCAAGTCTAATATAATCTAAATCTAAATCTTTTATATCATCAAGTGCGATAAATTTAGACTCAAATCTTTTTATAATAATCTTAGAATCTAAACTATGTACAACATCAACAAAGTTTTTGAATTTTGTTATATTTTTTGTAACTGCATATGCTGTCAAAGAAAATACAATTTGTTGAGCAATATCTTTATTTTTTGTTAGAGTCTCTTTTAGCCAAATGATGAAATCTAAATCATCAATTGAATCAAAAGATAAGTTAATAGAGATATTATGAGTTATTTTTTGTTTTCTTATATCATCAATAATTTTTGAAATAACAGCTTTGTCAAAATCAACTATTTTTTCATATTTTTCTGCAATTGATACAAATGTACCAATTGGAATAGGATTTTTCTCTAAATCAAAAGCTTTAGTAAATGCTTCTTGCATCACTGTAACTCCTGCGTTACTTCCATTTAGAACTTTTGCATCTCCAATATAATCAACTTCAAATTTTTGATTTCCAATAATATCAAAAACTAAATCTCTCCATGCGTTCATATCTCTTGCTAAATCGTCATTATCTCTTATATAAGCCTCATTTGGACCAATAAGTTTAGCTTTTTCATAAGCTTCATTTGCAGCAAGTAACATCTCTTGAGTTGTTCCTATTGGATTAAAAGGTGTTGCTCCAATATGTGCAATATCTTCTTTTCCAAACTCTTGAGCTAACTCTTCGAAGTTTTGTTTTATGATTTTAGTCAAATCTTTTGCTTGCTCATAGTTTATTCCATCTGTTATTAAAGCAAATTCAGAACCATAAAATCTATATGCAGTTAAGTTTACTTCTTTATCTTGTCTACATTTTTCTAATACTTTTGCAAATTTTTTGATAAATTTATTTACTTCATCATTTGTATGTGTTTTTGCAAATGCACTTAAATTATCAATTTTTATAGTAAAAATAAAACCTCTTGATTTTGAGATAAACATTTTTTTCATATCTGTTTCAAAAGTCTGTTTTATATTTAATCCAGTTAATTCATCTTTTGATAGTTTTTGAGTAAGTTTTTCTAGATTTTTATTTAACTTACTAATTACTGATTCTATTTTTGTTGACATCTCATTCATTGAAATAGCAACATTTCTCATCTCAGTTGTATAAGGAAGTTTTTCAATTGTTTTAAAATTCCCAATAGAGATGCTTTGTGCAAGTTTTTCTATATTTTTAAGTGGTTTTAAAAGATATTGAACAAAAATAAACAGTAAAACCATAGAGATTATAAATGCAATAAGTGAATATATTATTCCATTTTTTGCTTGTTCATAAAGTTTCGCATAAGCATCACCTGCATTTGCACTAACATAAATAATAGCAGTAGTTTTCCATCCATCACTTATTTCACTTTTCATCTCTTTTAAATTAATTGAAATTGCATTTATAAACCATTGAGGAACATAATCAAACTTTTCTGCTCTTGTAACTTTTACAATTGTTTTATTTAGTTTTATAGTTGAAAAAGTATCAATTTTTTTACCATTTTTAGATGCAGTAAACTCTATTTTTATAGTTTTTTTATCAAGTTTATTTGATGGTGTAAATTTATATTTTTTAGGTTCATTTACTTTCATTGTAGAAGAGTTATTTGATTCTAAAGCTTCAAGTTCTTGCATAAGTTCTAATTCATCGTTGTTACTTTCTATTTCCCCAAGATTTTTATCAACTTTTAAATTAGAAAGTTTCCATGTATTATCAACTTGTCTATTCTCTTCAAATTTAATTAACTGTTTTTTTGTAATAGTAAAAACAGCATTTTCTAATCTAATCTCTTTATAAAACCCTCTATTTGCAATAGCATTTATTATTGATTGGATTTCTGCATCATTTTTATTTTTCATAAGTCCTTTTAGACTCATTCCTAGTGATGTTGCAGTATCTTGTGCTTTTGTACTAGCCTCAGTTTCTAAGTACTCTTTAGTATTTTGAACACTAATTATAAAATTACCAGTAAAGATAATTAAAAAAATAAATGCAATTATGATATATAATTGTTTTGATAAAGACATTCTCTCTTCCTTTATATTCTAGTCATTAAATCTTTCCAAGATTTAAGATTATTTTCGCCTATTCTTTGAGAACCTTTGTTTTTAGCTCTCCATAACCCACCCGCATTGAAACTGTAAACTGGTTTTAAGTCAGGTCTTTTTGTTGCTAGTTTCAACTTTTTATTTACATTATCTAATACAATAGGCGTTGCATTTGGTTTATGATAATAAGTAAGTACCATATGTGCTTGTTCATATTTTGAGTTTCTATTAAGAAGCTTAACATACACGATTCTTAGCTTACTATCTTCAATACCTAATTGTCTAAGTGTAAAATATTTTGCTATTGCATAATCTTCACAATCTCCTGCACCAGTTCCTAAAAACTCAAATGGACTTGCCCAATAATCAACTTTACCCCAATGATTAATATCTCTTTCATATCTTATTTGATTGAAAAAGTCATTTACCATTTTTAGTTTGTATAAGATTTTCTTGTCTTTTGCAGCTTCTATTAAATCATCCCACAAAAGTAATCTTTTGGCAGCTTTTTCCCCATATTTCTGAGTGAAATCATCAAGTTTTTTTTGTGAAAAGTTTTTAGGAATTGTTGCGATTGAAAAAGAAGTAAGGATTGAAAAAGCTAGAACAACTGCGATAATTGTTTTATTCATTACCTTACCTCTATGTAGAAATTAATAGATAGTATAAACGAAATTATTTTAATAAGTTCTTAACACCATCTTCATCTATTTGACGACTATCATATTTTACTACGATAATATTTTCTGTTTCATTGATATACCACTCATCAATATGAGCAATATCATGTAATTTATGTGCATTATCTCTTTTATATTTATCTAAACTTAAATAAGCACTTTTTCTTTTTGCAGGATTTGGCATTGTTGCAATAAGTACAATCCAAATTATACATACAACAGCAATTGCTATAACTAATGTAGAAAGTGATACATCTTCATAGAAAATACCACCAATAAGTCCTCCACAAAATGTTCCAAAATAACCACATGCATTAAAAATACCAAGCATCAAACCTCTTTGATGAACTTTTGCAAATTTTGAAGCAAGTGATTGCATGATTGGTTCGTGCATATTAAATCCAGCAAAAAATATCATAACTCCAATAACAAATACTAAAGAGCTAGATGTTGTACCTATAATTAAATATGAAATTGCAAAAAATGCAATACCAATCATAAGTATTTCTTTGAATTTTCCTTTTTTCTCTGCCATTACAGCAGCTGGTCCCATTGAAAGAACACCTAAAACCATCGCAGGAAGATAAACTTTCCATAACTCTTTTATATCCCAGTTAAACTGATGAATTAACACAATAGGAATAATCATAAATGCAAATGTCATTAAACCTTTTTGTAAAAAGTTTGTAATATTCATCTTGATTAGATTTGAGTTTGAAAAGATTTGTTTTAAATTTGCTTTTTTATTATATGTGTGTGTAATATGTGGAGGTTCTGGAACAGCTTTAAACAGAATCAATATTGAAGCTAATGCTAAAAACATTGTTATATAAAAAAGAGTACCAACTCCACCTGCATAAGCACTAATTGTAGGACCTGCTAACATTGAAACTGCAAAACTCATAGCAATAGAACCACCCATCACAGCCATAGCTTTTGGTCTTTGCTCCTCTTTTACAATATCACTAATCATAGCAGTAACTACTGCACCAATTGCTCCTGAACCTTGTAAAAACCGTCCAAACATTAAAGTATAAATATCATCAGCAATTGCACAAAAATATGAACCAATTGCAAATAATAAAAGACCTGTAACAATAGTACCTTTTCTACCTAACTTATCACTCATAATTCCAAAAGGAACTTGAAATAGCATTTGTGTAAGTGCATAACCACCAACAACAATACCAACTACTTCATTTGTTGCTCCTTTTAAGTTAAGTGCATAAGCAGATAATACCGGTAGAACTAAAAATAGACCTAAAAATCTTAATGCTATAATTGAACTAAGAGGTATAACTGATTTAATCATATATATTATCCTAATATTTTTTGTATTTTAAAATAAGCAAAGATTATATAATTATTAAGTTAATAAGTTGTTAAAACCTACATATAGGCTATTTTGTTTAAGTTTAGATACAAAAGCATAAATTTTTTATAAATTTATTATAATACACAAAATAAAAAATTTTAAAGGAATCTAATGAAAATCGTTTTAGCAACAGGAAATAAAGGAAAATTAAAAGAGTTTGAAACACTACTTCCTAATCATGAAATTGTAGCTTTCAAAGATTTATTAGGTGATGTTGAAGTAGTAGAAGATAAAGATTCTTTTAAAGGTAATGCAATAAAAAAAGCTAAAGAGATATATGATTTATTGAAAGATGAAAATGCTATTGTAATATCAGATGATAGTGGAATAACAGTTCCAGCAATAAATAATGAACCTGGTATTTACTCAGCTAGATATTCAGGAGAAAATGCAACTGATGAAAAGAATAATGAAAAACTAATCTCAAAATTAAATGAAAAATCTTTAGAAGAAACACCAGCTTATTATACAGCTTGTATAGCAATTGTATATAAAGGTGAAGTTTATACAGTTCATGGTTGGATGCATGGAAAAGTACTAAACAAAACTTTAGGTGAGGGTGGTTTTGGGTATGACCCAATGTTTGTTCCAAATGGTTATGATAAAACTTTAGGTGAGTTACCTTATGAAGTTAAAAAAGCATTTTCACATAGAACAAAAGCTTTAAATCTTGCACTAAAAGTTTTAGACGTTATTTTATAAGGGTTCTTTGAACTCTTATATCATAATCTTTTGCTTTGACACTCATAAAAATTTTTGTACTTTTTTCATCTTTTTTTACTTTTGCAATAATATCAAATCTATTACTATCAATTTTTATTTCATCACTATTTTTTAGATTTTTAAGTGAGTTTATATACTCTTGTAAAAAGTCAAGATGGTTATTTGCTTGTATATATAAATATTGGTTTATTGTATTTTGATTGTTTATTGCTCTTGATTGAAAAATATTTATTGAAACAAGAGATAAAATAGTAACTATAAGTATTGTAAAAAGTAAACTAAATGCTTTTTTCATCTTTTTATTACCCAGTTTATATCAAAACTATTTTTATATTTGAAACTAATATTTGTAAAGTTTGAGTTCTTTGAGATTTTATAATCTTTTACTCCATCTAAAAACAAATCTTCATCAATTAAAAGTTGATTGTTTTTATATTTTAGTCTATCTAAATAATCTTTGTTTTTTTGAAGAATGATTTTTGAACTTAGTAAATCAAGCTTATAAATTGCAAATGTTTCATCATTTTTTGAAATAGAATAGATATCTTTTATAGAAATAAAACTATTGATAATTATGATTGAGCTTACTACTATTACAATAAGTAGTTCAAAAGTTATAAATGATTTTTTATTTGTAAAGTTCATATTTATATAAATTTACTCCATTTTTATCATAATATATTTTTTTTACACTTACTTTTGTTTTTATTGAGTTTTTTGTTATTGTGATATTTTGATTTTTTGTATTGAAGTTTGAATAATCTTTTTTTGTAAAACTATTTTCTAATGAATTTAGTAGAACAAATGTACTGTTTAGATTATTGTGAAAACTAAGAGAGTAAATCAAAGTTATCACAATAGCTAAAATAGTTAGACTAATAATAGTCTCAAATATAGTAAAAGCTTTTTTATTTGCTACCAAGTTCTTCTGCTTTTTCATAAGCTGCTTGAATTGCTTTTATCATACTATTTCTTACATTTCCTTCTTCAAGTGCTCCAACACCAGCAGCTGTTGTTCCACCAGGACTCATTACTGAATCTTTTAAAATTGCTGGATGTGTTTTTGCTAATAGTGCTGATGTTCCTGTAAAAAGTCCATGAACTAACTGTGTTGAAATATGTCTTTCAAGTCCTGCTTTTACTGCACCATCTGCAATTGCTTCAGCAATAAGTGCTAAATAAGCTGGTCCACTTCCAGCAATAGCAGTTGCGATATCTAGTTGTTTTTCTGTATTAACCCAAACAGTTTTTCCAATAGCATTAAATATCTCTAAAGCACTCATTTTTGCTTCATTGTCTCCTGTTATTGTTGTCATAGACATAGATACAGAAGCTGCTACATTTGGCATAGTTCTAATATAATATTTTGCCGAAATTTGTTTTTTTAGCGATTCAAGTTTTGTTCCTGCTAAGATTGAATATAGTGTATTTGCTTTACCTGTAAGTCTTACAGCTACACTTTGTAAAGCATAAGGTTTTACACAAAAGATAATATTTTTGTCTGTTATATCTTCTTGGTCATCAATTATTTTGATTGAAATTTCTGGAATTTTTTCTTGAACTTGTCTTAATTTATTTATATCTCTTCCAATCATTTCAACTTCATAATTATTAACTAAACCCTTTGCTAAAGATTGAGCCATGATACCATTACCTATTAAAGTTAATTTCATTAGATACCCTTTTTTTAATTTTCAATAGTATATCAAATAAAAATTTTTATTTCATATAAGCAATGATTAGATAAAATACTATTTTTATGAAAAAGGATACTAAACATGATTAGAAACTTAAACTTCAAAAATCTGTTGATGGTTTGTTCAGCAGGCTTGATTTTAGCTTCTTGCTCTTCAAAGAGTAATCAAATAGAAGAGTATGACAGACCAGCACTTTATTGGTATAATAAAATGACTAAGCAGATTGCAGATTTTGATTTGGAAGCAGCAGATGATACTTTTACATCTTTAGAGAGTGAACATAGAAACTCTCCTTTGTTACCAACATCATTAATTATCTTGGCAAATGCACATATGGATGAAGAAGAGTACGCATTAGCTAACTTTTACTTAGATGAATACATAAAAAAATATACATTAAGTAAAGAGATTGATTATGTAAGATATTTAAAAATAAAAGCAAATTTCAAAGGTTTTTCTTATCAATTAAGAGATCAACAATTAATTGATGATACAATAAAAGAAATTCAAGTTTTTAAACAAAGCTATCCTAGCTCAAAATATATGCCTTTAGTTGATACAATGGACTCAAGATTGCATATGGCAAAAGCAAACTTAAATTTAAATATTGCAGATTTATATAAAAGAATTGATAAGCCAAAAGCTGCAAAAATATATTCGCAAAAAGCAGATGACGCTTGGAGTAATACAGATGATATAGCTGAGGTAGAAGTACCTTTTTATAGATCTGTTTTTGAATAATAACTAAATAACTAAAAAAAAGGGAGGAGCAATTTTTAATGGAATTAGAAAACTATGATTCATTTCCTCAAGAATTACCATTAATTGTAGAAGAAGATATATTTTTATACCCTTTTATGATTGCACCATTATTTCTTGATGATAAAGAAAATATTGATGCGGTAGAAGATGCAATAAATAATAATAAATTAGTAATTGTAACAGTAAGCAAACAAGGTTTTGAAAAAACAAGAAAAGAGAATAGTTTTTATGATGTGGGAGTTATTGGTAACATCATGAGAAAAGTATCTTTACCTGATGGAAAAACTAAGGTTCTTTTCCAAGGTTTAGCAAAAGGTAAGATAACTAAGTTTGATGAAGAAAATAGCTCTTTTGCTACTGTTGATTTACTTGAACCAAAAGAGTATTCAAAAGAGTCTATTGATTCTATTATTGAAGTTTTAAGAGAACAAGTAAAAAAATTATCAAGAGTAAACTCTAAGTTCCCTGTTGATTTAATAAAAACAATAGAAGAAAATGACGATGCAGTAAGAATTGCAGATTTAATCTCTTCTGTTTTAAAAATTAAAAAAGAGGATGCTTATAAGTTATTTTCTGAAGTTGATGTAGAAAAAAGACTTTTAGCAATTATTGAAACTATCAAAAAAGAGATAGAAGCTTTAAAAATTCAAAAAGAGATTACTCAAAAAGTAAACTCAAAAATAGAAAAAACTCATAAAGATTATTTCTTAAAAGAGCAAATAAAAGCTATACAAAAAGAGCTTGGCGGAGATAATCAAAAAGATAATGAGATTAAAGCTTATAGAAAAAAGCTAAAAAAAATCAAAAACTCTATGCCTAAAGATGGATATAAAGAGACAAAAAGACAGATTGAAAAACTAAGTAGAATGCATCAAGATTCACCAGATGCTTCACTTCTTCAAACATACATCGAACAAGTATTAGAAATACCATTTGGTGAATATGCTGATGAAAAAATATCAGTTTCAAATGTTGAAGAACAATTAAACAAAGACCATTACTCTTTATGTAAAGCAAAAGAGAGAATTTCTGAATATTTTGCTGTAAAAGAGTTATTAGAATCAAGAAAAATTGATAGTTTAAAATCAAAAGGTACAGTTTTATGTTTTGTGGGACCTCCAGGTGTAGGTAAAACTTCACTTGCAAACTCAATTTCACAAGCTTTACATAGACCACTTGTAAGAGTTGCTCTTGGTGGGATGGAAGATGTAAATGAACTTAGAGGACACAGAAGAACATATGTTGGAGCGATGCCAGGTAGACTTGTAAAAGGTTTAGTTGATGCTAAAAAAATGAATCCAGTAATTGTACTAGATGAAATAGATAAAGTAGGGGCAAATCATAGAGGTGACCCAACTGCTGTTATGTTAGAGGTTTTAGACCCAGAACAAAACAATGAGTTTAGAGACCTTTATTTAAATTTTGCAATTGATTTATCTCAAGTTATTTTTGTAGCAACAGCAAATGATGCTAGAAGAATTCCACCAGCATTAAAAGATAGAATGGAATTTATTGAAATTAGTTCATATACTCCAAATGAAAAATATCACATTGCAAAAGATTATCTAATTCCTCAAGAGTTAGAAAAACATGGTCTTAAAAAAAGTGAAATTTCTATGAGTAAACCAACAATAGAAAAAATTATTGCTGAGTATACAAGAGAAGCTGGAGTAAGAAATTTAAGAAGAGTATTTGCTAAATTATTTAGAAAAGCAGTTAAAAAAATTGTTTCTGAAAAAGATACAACAAAAGTAACTATAAATACACAAAATTTGAAAAACTATTTAGAAAATCCAATTTTCGAAATAGACCCAGCAGAAAAGAAAAATCAAGTAGGTGTTACAAATGGTCTTGCTTGGACAGCAGTTGGTGGAGATGTTCTTAAAACTGAAGCTGTTAAGTTAAGAGGAAAAGGAATCTTATCTGTTACTGGAAATATGGGAGATGTTATGAAAGAGTCTTCTAGAATTTCATATTCAGTAGTTAAACTTTTAATTGATGAGAAAAAAATAAAAATTGATGAAAAAGATATTCCTAAAACACCAAAAGAGAAAGAAGATAAAACAGTAGTAGAACCAAGTGAAATTTATAAAAGATATGATATTCATTTACATATACCAGAAGGTGCAACACCAAAAGATGGGCCAAGTGCTGGTATAACAATGGCAACTACAATTGCTTCTATTTTGACAAATAAAGCTGTAAAATCAGACATTGCTATGACTGGTGAGCTTACATTAACTGGAAAAGTTCTTCCAATTGGTGGACTAAAAGAGAAGTTAATTGCAGCATATAAAGCTAAAATGAAAAAAGTTTTAATTCCTAGAAAAAATCATCAAAGAGATTTAGATGAGATACCTTTAGAAGTTAAAAAAGCAATGGAAATAAAAGCCGTTGATACTATTGAAGATGTGTTAAAAGAAGCACTTATTTAACATATGCCAAGAAGAGTAAGACAAAGTCAGATAATAAATAACTTTTTTACGTTTGCTACAATAGTTATTGTATCTGTTGTCTTGACTCTTTACTCAAGATATTTGACTCCTGATAAAAAAAGTGAAACTACAAAGTTTATAAAACCTACTTGTTTTTCTGTTAATTCTGAAATTAGAGTAAATAATAAAGAGTATTTAAGTAAGCTATATAAAGCTTTAAATAAAGGTTTTTACAAATTAGAGAGTAATTATATAAAGAGTATAAAAACTAAATCTTATATACAAGAGTATATATCTTTAAATGATTTTAATAGCTATTTTGTTGATGCTATAAAATCACCTCCACTAAAAGAGCCTAAAAAATATATAACAATAAAAAATGAGTTAATAGAGTATGAAAAACCAAATAAAAACTTTGCAGGAGTAAATACTTCTTTTAGAATTAATGGAAAAGAGGTTTTTGGGGTATTTACCAATTTTGTTTATTTTGATACAATAAAATTAAATGAAACAGTAGAGTGTACAATAAGGACTTTAAAGACAAATGCGAAACAGTAATTTAACTTTAACAAATATAGTAATAGCAATAACAGTATTGATGTATATAATACAACTAAATATAAATTATGGTGGTTTAGTTTTAGGACTAAATATGTATATGCTTTATGAAGGTTTTTGGTGGCAACCACTTTCAACTATGTTTGCTCATGGTGGAATAGGGCATCTTGGTATGAATATGTTTGTTCTTTATCAATTTGGTAATGCTGTTGAGAGATTTAGAGGTAAAACTGCATTTTTTATTACTTATTTTGTATTTGGTATTCTAACTTCTATGTTAAGTTTCTTGTATATTCTATTTTTGGATAATCAAGTAAATTTAGTTGGTGCATCAGGAGCAATATGTGCACTTTTAGGTTATGTTGCATTAATCGACCCTTTTCAAAGAAAAGGAATAGTAACTTGGATATTATTAATCTCAGTTGCACCACTACTAATTGGACTTCCAATTGCTTGGTATTCACACTTTATTGGTTTAGGGATTGGTTTCCTATTTGGTGGTATTAGAAGACTAAGAAAATCATAAAAAATTTAGAAAAATAAAAATCATTTTAAATGCTTTTGAGTGTTTATTTTTGTATTTAAGGGGTATAAAAAAGTGTTCACGATATACTTATTTTAATATTTTATACACTTAGGTTTAAATAATGGGAAAATACAAAGGTATATCAACTAAAAAAATGAAAGATGGTTCTATTGCTGTAATGGCAAGATTTAAACATAATGGAATTACTTATCCAATAAAAAACTTAACAAAACTTCATGGATGTAAAACAGAGAAAGAAGGTTTTGAAAAATTAAATGAAATTAAACTTCTTTTATCACAAGATAAAGATCCTTTTTCAACTTCAAATGGCACTCTTAATAATTTATTTGAAACAATGATTGAATTAAATGAAAAGAATGGAGTTTGGGCTGAATCAACTATAAAAAATCAAAAATATTTTTATTACAAGCATATTTCATCAGTAATTGGTAAAATGAAAATAGAAAAGATAAAGTATGAAAATATTATGTCTATTTTAAACACTTTCAAACACCATCAAACTTCTGCAAAAAATCAAGTTATAAATGTATTAAGACCAATTTTTAAAGAAGAATATAAAAAAGGAACTATTCTAAAAAATGTTATGTTAGATATTGATAAGATTAAGGGAACTGTTCAAAAAGAAGACTTAACAAAAAGAACTAATCATAATTATACTGAAATAGTAAGAGGTTTATATAATGCAATACCTCTTTATGACCAAGCACATAAAGATAATATAAAACAACATCAAATGTTTTTATATATGTTATTATTGACTACACACAGATATGGTGAATTAAATCAATTAGAAAAAAAGCACTGTGATATAAAAAATAAGAAAATTGTAGCACCAAAGACAATTACAAAATCAAAAAGAGATTACCATTATCCTATACCTGATGAGTGTTTAGATTTTATTAAAAATGCACCTGAAGGAAAACTTTTTAATGTCCCTAGGGGAGGAACAGCAGGTAGGGTTTTTCATAGATTACTAATGAAAGCTAAGATTGAAACAATAGATAGTCATAGTATGTCAATGCATGACACTAGAAAACTTATGTTGTCAATAATGGTTTCAAAACTTGGAATTGATAGTAGATTAGCAGATTACTGTTTAGAACATAAACAACAAGGAACAATTAAACATTATCTTGAATTTACATATGAAGATAAGGTTGGAGCTTATAAAAAATATTGGAGTTATGTTAGAAATGAAATAATTCCAGAAAATGAAGTTGAAACATTAGTTGAGATAAAAAATAAAGATAATAATAGTTCTAACCTTGAAAAAATAAAAGAGTTAGTTGATTTATTAAAAAATGGATATATAACCAAAGAACAATTTGAAATAGAAAGAGATAAATTATATTGATTTAAAAATTTTCTAAGAAAAATAATTGAAATCCAAATTCATTCTATACATTTTAATTTATAATAAAATATTAGAATAATAAATGAATAAGACCTTATTTAATTATCTTAAAGAAAAAAAGCAAATACTCTATATCAATAAAGTTTTAGAGCAAGAAGATATATTGAATTAAGAATATTTAGCATTGTTATTAAAGGTATAATTACAGCCTTCCTTACATACCAAGTTATAGGGTTTAATTTTATTTAACAAGTGCTTTTTCCTCTAAAATTGTAAGAAAGTGATACATATTCCTTGCATTTAATACTAATAAATTAAAAATATAAACTAAAATTATTTCTATATAAACTAAAAAAGCTATAATTGACTATCTTAAATTGGAAAACTCAATGACAGAAGCACAAACAAGATTTGATTTAATAGACATAGAACTAAATAATAGTGGTTGGAATATAAATGATACTCTAAAAGTAATTCAAGAGTATGAAATAGAATTAGATGACAACTTACCTGCATTTTTTGATAAAACAAAAAGATATGTTGATTATGTATTATTAAATAAAACTGGACATATAATTGCTGTTGTTGAAGCTAAAAGAGATAATAAAGCTGTCCAAAGTGCTAAAACACAAGCTGAATATTATGCAAGAAGAATTAAAAACAAACAAGGTTTTGCACCATTTATTTATATTACAAATGGAAATGAAATAGAATTTTGGGATAGTGAAAATGGTGTTCCAAGAAAAGTTCTATCTTACCACTCACTTGAAGATTTAGAAACTTATAGAAAAAGAAATGAAAACAATATAGTCTTATCACCTGAATTACTAAATAAAAATATTGCAGGAAGACATTATCAAGTTGAAGCTATTACAAGAACTCTTGAAAAGTTAAATGATAAACATAGAAGTATATTATGGGTTATGGCAACTGGAACTGGTAAAACAAGAACTATTATATCATTGGTAGATATTTTATTAAGAGAAGGTTTTGTAAAAAGAGTTTTATTTTTAGCAGATAGAAGAGAATTAGCAAGACAAGCTATGGATAACTTCAAAGAACATTTACCTAACCAATCAAGACAAAGAATTGAAACAGAAACTTTTGAAAAAGATAAAAGGTTATATGTATCAACTTATCAAACTATGATGTCATTACTTAAAAAAACAGATATTAGTCAAGGTTTCTTTGATTTAGTAGTTGCAGATGAAAGTCATAGAAGTATTTATAACTATTATGGGCAACTATTTTTAAAATTTGATGCTTTAAAACTTGGACTTACAGCTACACCAGTTGATTTTATTGATAGAGATACTTTTAGGTTCTTTGGAACTGATAAAGGTAATCCAACTTTTGCATATACTTATGAACAAGCTATTGAAGATAACTATTTATGTCCTTATGAAGTAATGAATATAAAAACAAAATTTCAAGACAAGGGAATTAGGTTTAATCAATTATCAAAAGAGGAACAAGAGAAGTTAAAAAATAGTGGTTTTAGTGAAGAAGATATTGATTTTGAAGGAACTACTATTGAAAAAGCAGTTATCAATGATGATACTAATAGAAAAATCCTAACTACTTTTATGGATAACTGTTATAAACACCCAATAACAAACCTACCTGCAAAAACAATTATATTTGCTGTAAGTAAGCAACATGCTTATAGATTAGAAAAACTATTTAATGAACTATTCCCTCAATATCATTCAAAAGTAGCAAAGGTTATAGTATCTGAACTAAACAATACAGAAGAACTAATCAAAGAGTTTAGAGATGTAGATAGTGGTTTTAATATTGCTATTTCTGTTGATATGTTAGATACTGGTATTGATGTTCCTTCTATTATGAATTTAGTATTTGCTAAACCTGTGTTTAGTAGAGCTAAGTTTTGGCAAATGATAGGAAGAGGAACAAGACTATATGATGAAGTTTTCACAAAAGAAAAATTTGTAATATTTGATTTTTGGGGTAATTTTGAATACTTCAATGATAAGCCAGAAGGTTTTGAACCAAAAGAACAAATTTCTTTAAATAGAAAAATATTTAATGAAAATATACAACTACTTAAAAACTTAGATAATGAAGAGTTTGAATATGTAAAAGAAGAGATAAGAGAACAAATAAACTCTTTACCCAAAGAAGACTTCTTTATCAAATCAAAAGCAACACTTTTATCAAATGTAAATGAAGATTTTTACAATAATCTAAAATCAAACCTTTTAGCACTTGGAAACATATCTGAACTAATTGATAGAATAGAAGTAAAAGAACCACAAGAATTACAATTTAGAGTAAAGGTTAAAAAACTTCAAAATGTAAAAATCAAAAAAGATACAAAACTAATTGAAAAATATATCAACTCTATTTTAAATGATATAGAAAGAGTTAGAGTAAATAAATCACTTTCAATAGTAAAAGATAATTTAGAACTATTAGATAAATGTAGTGATGGTAAGTATTGGTTTGAAATAGATTTTAATACTACAAATGAGATAACAGATATTTTAGCTCCTTTAATGAAATACAAATCAAAAAATGAAGTTCAAGTTGTTCATTTTGATTTAGAAGATGCAATTTCAACTATTACGGATATTGAAATAAATCACCCATCTGTAAATATAAAAGAGTATGAAAAAAGTTTATTAGAAACCTTACAAAAGATAATAAACCAATCACAAACTTTACAAAAATTATTTATAGGTGCTCCTTTAAATAATGAAGATATTGAAAACCTAAAAAATGATTTAATAGAACAAGGTTTAGATACTGAACAGCTTTGTAAAATATTTGATTGTAAATCAAATGATATGGTTGAGATTTTAAGCAATATCATCAATAAAAAAGAGTATAAACTTCCCTTTTTACTTGATAAATTTATAGAAACACATACATTAAACTCAAATCAAATTGAGTTTATAAAAGCTATAAAACACTATATAAAAGAAAAACATAATATTACAAGAAAAGATTTAATGCAAAACCCATTTACAAAATATCATAAAATGGGAATATTAGGTATGTTTAAAGGTAGTCTAATGAATGAATTAGTTGAGATAATAGATGATAAGGAAACTGCTGTATGATAAATAATCTTCCAAATGGTTGGAAAGTTGAAAAGTTAGAGAAATTGTGTAGTTTTATAAATGGATTTGCATTCAAATCAAGTGATTATGTAGATAATTCAAATACAGTTAGTATTAGAATGAGTAATATAAGACCTAATGCAAGTTTTGACTATACCCATAATATTAGATATTTACCAGATAACTTTGCTGAAAAATATAGTCAATATATTTTAAAAGATGGAGATATAATTGTTGCAATGACTGATATGGGTCAAACTATGAATATCTTAGGTGTTCCTACAATTGTTAGAAAAGATATAAATCAAAATATAAACTTTTTATTAAATCAAAGGGTAGGAAAACTTTTTAATTTTGATAAAGATATTGTTTTAGTAGATTATATAAAATTATTTATGGCAACAGATTATATTCATAATTTTTATAAACAATTAGGTGGAGGTGGATTACAGATAAATTTATCAAAAAAAGATTTACTTTCTGCACCAATTTTAATCCCACCATTTCAACAACAAGAAAAAATAGTAAAAGTTCTTGATTTAACTTCAAATCTAATAGAAAAACAAAAAGAACTTTTAAAAAAATATGATTTATTTTTAAAATCAAAGTTTATTGAAATGTTTGGAGACCCAATTAAAAACCCTATGGGGTGGGAAACTGAAAAATTAGGTAAATTAGCTGATTGGAAAGGTGGAGGAACACCTTCAAGAAAAAAACCTGAATATTTTGATGGAGATATTCCTTGGATTACTACAATTTCATTAGGAAAAATTTACATAAATGAAGAAGATGCAGTTGAATTTATTACAAATGAAGCAGTAGATAATAGTGCTACTAAAATTATTCCTAAAAACTCTATTATAATTGGAACAAGGGTAGGAGTAGGAAAAGTATCAATAAATAAATCAGAACTTTGCACTAATCAAGATATTATGTCAATGACAAATATATCAACTAACTTATCAAACATATTTTTATATTTCTTTATAAATTATTACAATGATTTTCTAAAATCACAACAAAGAGGTGCTACAATTCAAGGTATTACTGGACCAGTATTAAAAGATTTAGATACTATTTTACCACCCATAGAACTACAAAATAAATTTGCTTCAATAGTTGAAAAAATTGAAACTATAAAAGAAAAAGAAAATCAAAAACTAAAACAACTAGAAGATTTACATTACTCTTTAATGCAAAAAGCTTTCAAAGGAGAAATTCAATAATGGCTATTTTTAGATTTAACAATAACAATTTTGAAAAAGTAGAACAAACAAAGTTTTCAAATGAGGGGATACTTGAAAGACAACATATTCAAAATGCTTTAAAAAAACAAATTGAAATCATTTCTCCAAATCTTTTGGTTATATCAGAAGAGTTTTGTGAATGGGAAGATAGTAGAAGAAGAATTGATTTATTAGCTATTGATAGAGATGCTAATATTGTAGTTATTGAACTAAAAAGAACTGAAACTGGTGAGCATATGGAATTACAAGCTTTAAGATATGCTTCTATGGTTTCAACACTTACATTTAAAAGAGCAGTAGAAATATTTGAAAAGTATTTAAAATCAATAGAAAGTGATTTAAACCCACAAGAAGAGATTTTGTCATTTTTAGGTTGGAGTGAAGAAGAAAGTAAAGATGAGTTTGCTAATGATGTAAAAATCATACTTGTTTCAAGTGATTTTTCAAAAGAACTTACAACTTCTGTAATGTGGTTAAATGAAAGAAAAATAGATATAAAATGTTTTAGACTAATACCATATAAAATGGATAATGAAGTTTTAATTGATGTTCAACAAATTATACCTTTACCAGAAGCAGAAAGTTATCAAATAAAAATAAGAGAACAAAAAGAAGAAAAAAGAGAAGCAAGAACTGGAATAAGGGATTATTCAAGATACTGTTTCAATGGTGAAAATGGATTGTCAAAAAGAGGTATTGTTTTAGCTATTTGGAAACAGTATTTACAAGATAATAAAAACTTAACAATATCTAAACTTCAAAATGATTTTCCAAAGGATATTAAAGGTAATTTGTTTGTTTTAAAACAACAAGCATTAGAACAACAAGAAAGAGATAGTAATAATCTAACAAGATACTTCCTTGAAAATGATGCAATTGCTATTATTGACAATAGTGAATATGTAATTTCTAATCAATGGGGAAAAGGTAATATAGAAAAGTTTATAGATTATGCAAAAAAATTAGGTTATGAAATAGGTGAGGAATAATAAGAATGTTTGTAAGAAGTGAAGTAAAAAGTAAAATTGATAGTATTTGGAATAAATTTTGGAGTGGTGGAATTGCTAATCCACTTGATGCAATACAACAAATAACAGCACTAATATTTTTAAAACTTTTAAATGAAAATGATAATAAAGCTATTTTACAAAGTTCATTTACTGGTGAAAATTATGTTTCTATATTTGAAAATGACAAAATGGCTAAATGGGATAACTTCAAAGAGTTAGATAGTGAAACTATGCTTGAAACTATTAGAGATAATGCTTTTCCTTTTATTAAGAAATACAATGAAGGAAGTGAGTTTAATAAATCACTTAAAGATTTAGCTTTTATTATTACAAAACCATCTTTATTAAGTGAAACAGTTGATGGAATTGACCAAATATTTAATATCCTTGAAGAAGATGAAGAAGGGTTTATGGATAGTTTAGGAGATATGTATGAATATCTTTTAAGTGAAATAAGTTCAAGTGGTAAAAATGGACAATTTAGAACTCCAAGACATATAATTCAAATGATAACTTCTCTTGTAAATCCTCAAATTGGTGAAAAAGTTTTTGACCCAAGTTGTGGAACAGCAGGATTTTTAGTAAGTGCTTATTCTCATATGCTTCAACCATACACAGAAAAAGGTGGAAAACTAGGAGCTAATTTAACAGATACTAATTTATGGGATAAACTATCAAATGAAACATTCTATGGAAATGACAGTGATATTTCAATGATTAGAATTTCAATGATGAATATGATGTTGCACGATATTTCTAATCCTCATATAAAACAAGCTGATACACTTTCAAAAGGTTATAATGAAAAAGATATGTATCAAGTAGTTTTAGCTAATCCACCATTTAAAGGAAGTATAGATAAGGAAGATCAAAATGAGAACTTCTCAATTACTTCAACTAAAACAGAACTTCTATTTTTAGACTTAATTGAAAGAGTTTTAGATATTGGTGGTAGATGTGGGGTTATTATCCCTGATGGTGTTTTATTTGGAAGTAGTAAAGCCCATAAGACACTTAGAAAAAACCTTTTAGAGAAGAATGAGTTAAAAGCTGTTATTTCTATGCCAAGTGGAGTATTTAAACCTTATGCAGGAGTATCAACAGCTGTTTTAGTTTTTGTAAAAGGTGGAACTACTTCAAAAGTTTGGTTCTATGATATGGAAGCAGATGGATATAGTTTAGATGACAAAAGAAATAAAATTGAACAAAATGATATACCTGATATTTTAGAACAATATACTAAAAAAGATAATGAAGATTATAAAGATACTAAAAAACATTTCTTTGTTGATATTAAAGATATTAAAGATAATGACTATGACTTATCAATCAATAGATATAAAACTATTGAATATGAAGAAGTTGAATATGTTCCAACAGAAGAAATTTTAGCTGAAATTGAGAGTTTATCAAGTGATATAAATAAAGATTTAGGTGAGTTGAAAAGTTTAATATAAAGGCTAATAATGAATGAATTAAAAAATATCAATCAAATTGAATTACACTATTTTTTTAATGATAAAAGCCATACATTAGATGCATTTACAAGAAATAAATGTGAAGCAGAATTTTTACTAATAGTAAAAGAAGTTCTAACAACTTTTGATATTGAAATTGATGTAAATTGTATAACACCACAAGATGGTGGTTTTAAGGAAATTTGGGAGTTTTTAGGAAAAAATTCACCTCAAATATCTGCAATTAGTGCTATTGTTTCTCCTATTATTGCAATAACTTTGTATTTACTTAGTCAAGAACCAAAACAAGATAATGAATTATTACTTTTACAAAAAGAAGAATTAAGACTTTCAATTGAAGAAAAAAAATTAAAATTAAAAAATTTAGAGAAATCTAATGAAAATACTGAAAAACTGACAACAGAAGAAATCTTATCTATTGTTAAACTTTTTGAAAATAATTTTAAAATTATTAAGCACAGATCAAATTTTTATGAAAATATTTCAAAAGTTGAAAAAGTCACAAAAATTACTACTTCAACTATGTATAACTACAATATAGTTGAAGAATTTAAAACAATAGAGAAAAATGAATTTCCAAAATTCATAGTTTTAAAAAATGACTTACCATTAGAAATAATAGAAGATGCAGAAATTGAAATAATTTCACCTATCTTAAAACAAGGTAATTTTAAATGGAAAGGTATATATAAAGATGAACAAATAGATTTTTATATGAAAGATAAGGAATTTAAAAAATCAATTTTTGAAGGTAAAGTATCATTTAGTTCAGGCTTTAACATAAAATGTGTTTTAGAAATAAAAAGTGTTTTGGATGAAGTTGGAAATATAAAAATAAAGAGTTATTCTGTCACAACAGTAATTGCAGAACTAATATTTGATAACAATAAAACAACAGAAAAACAAACTAATCAAGGAAAACAATATTTAAGTAGAAAAAAGGAATTGGAACAGCCTAACTTGTTTGACTTAGTTGCTAAAAGTGATAAAAAATAATTTTACAAACCTTATAAATTGATATATCATTTTAAACACTTGAAGTAATACATTTTTTCTATAAAGTGCTACATTTTATAAAAAAGTGTTTTTCTTCTTATAATAAATCAAAAAGGTGTTTAATTTGATAGAAAAGAAACTCTACAAACCAAGAAGTCTCATTTTTTGTAAAGATAGAACTAATCACAAAGAAAGAATTATTTATAATTATTTACTATTTAGATTAAAGCAAGAAAAACAAGATATTTTAAAAGAGAAAAATGAAGTTGAACAAATAGGATATAGATATAAAGGACACTATTTAAAAATCACCTTCAAAGAATTAAGAGAACATTTAAATCTCACAAAGAAAAAAGACATTATAAAAATGTTTGATAATTTAAGACAAATAGATGTGAATATACAATTTTTAAATGAATCTAACTTAAACATTGGAAGAAAAGATAAAACTAAATTCACTGCAAAACTTATTGGTGATATTAAAGAATATAATAGTGAAGATGGCTTCTTTGAATTGACATTTTCACCTATAATTGTTGATTTAGTAATTGATACAAAGGACTATACTCTTTTACTTATCAAAGACTTAATAAAATTTAAATCAAAATATTCACTTATTATATATGAGATACTAAAATCTTCTTATGTTCCTCATTTTAACAATAATAAACCTTTGAAAATGAGTTTATATGATTTTAAATCATTGCTAAATGTTGAGAATTATAATATTTCTAATTTAAAACAAAGAGTTTTAAACAAAGCCAAAATTGAAATTAAAAAAGAAACTAATTATTCTTTTGAATACAAATTTTTAACTGGTGATGTGGGCAAAAGTTTTCAATATATAGAACTTATATTTGATACAAAAAATTCTATAAAAAATGAAAGTTTCATAGAGAATAAAAAAGTTAAAAATTTAACACAAAAAGAATTAGCTTTTTTAATAAAAAATAAACTCCCTCAAAATCTATATATTGAACAATTAAATGAGGAAATTAAAGAACTTCAAAAAGCTTTATCTATTCAAACAAAAAAAGCAAATCAAGCAATAGATGAGTTAGACTCTAATTATCAAGAAAACCTTGAATTACCTATTGAAGATTTTGATAACTTTGATTATGAAGAACTAGATAATGAAGTGTGTTTTTGAATTTTTTCATTTACAAAATCATTTAAAGAAATAGGGGTTAAAACCTTTACTTCTCCCAAGCATTTTAAAACTGAACTTGATGCATTGGTTATTGTATCATTTCCAACAACATAAAACTTATTATCTTTTGCTTTGTATTTATATACTTCTTCAAAATATTTTAACTCATCTTCTGTTTTAAAAATTGATTGATTTTGTAAAGGTTTATATAAAAAATACTCTAATAAATTAGTATTACATTCTAAAATAATTTGTTCTTTATCTTCAATAATTTTAGTTTCTAACTTTTCTAAAATTTCTGTTTTTAGATAATAGTTTTGTACAAGTTTAAACTCTATCTCTTTTAAAATATTTAATTGTTTAGGTGTTGTATATTTGATTAAATATTCCCTTGCAGGAATACCTTCATCATTTATAGCATGAATATTTGAAAGATTGATTTCTCTTATTTTTGATATATTTATTTTCTCTTTTGTCTTATTATAATCATAATATTCAATAGTTCTTGAATTATCTTTATTGATAGTGATTTTAATTGGGGAAATAGTTTTATTAGTAAATGTATCTCCTCTCCCATCAGTGATTATAGTAATTTTTTCACCTTTATTTATTGCTTTTAAAATTTCATATTCAATACTGTAATTAATACTTGAAAACTCAATTGGCTTTAAAAACTCAAATATTACTTTTTCTATGATTTCAAAAAAGTCATCAGTTGAAATACCTTTATTACTTTTTAGATATGCCACTAAAAGTGGTGATAACTCTTTTAGAAGACTTTTATTATGAATATAATATTTCCTATATTCATTAAACCATTTATCAAAGTCAATTTTATATAAAGTGTTAAATTTACTTTTCATAATATAATCTGCAATTTGTAAGCATTTAATATTAGCAAGTGAGCGTTTTGTTAAATCTTTATTATCAACATCACTTGAAAAATCAAACATTTCATCATAAATAGATTTACTATTTACCTCTTTATTTAATTCATCAATTAAAATTTTTAGTATTTCTACAATTGCTTCATTTAGATTACTTTCTTTTGGAAGATATTTTTCACAAGAACCCATAAAAGAAGTAAGTAAGTTATCTAAAATATGTGAAATTTCTTCTTTTTTTCTTATTGTAAATTTTCTTTTTGCAGTAGAGTCTTGTGAAGTATTTGTATTTAAATAAATATCTTCATATATTTTATCAACTAAATTTTTATACAACTCACCTTGAAAATCTTCATTTAGTAATGAAGTGATATTTATTCCATTATCACTTATAAAAACTTTTAATTTTTCATCAATTAAATTATTTACATTTATCAAGAAATACCTTTTAAAATTTATAATTTCCCATTTTATCGAATAATCACTTGTGTGCTAATTAGCCCTGCTATTTTGTAAAAATTGTATTACAAATTAAAAAGAAGGAATACAAATGGCAAATTTTAACAATAAAATTTATAAAAGAACAGTTGCATTAAATGTAAATAATAAAGAACAAAAAAATGATTTTATTTCAAAAAAAGAATCAAAATCAGTTCTCAAATTAGTATCAGAAAAAAACATAAATGAAAATGAAGATTTTATGGAAAAAGGTTTTACTAAATATCAAAATGAGATTTATGAAAGGGGTTTAAATTTAATTACAAAAGAACAGTTAGATAAACCATTTTTATCTGCTTGTTCTTATAGAACTTTATCTTTACTTACTTATTGTAGGGACAAAAATCTATTTGATAAAATCAATAATTTTACAGATGAAGAGTATTTAGAATTTCTAAAAGATAAAAACTCAGAAATTATAAATAGTAAATCATTTAATGATAGTGGAGATTTTAAAAGATTTCCTCTTATTGTTATTGCAGGTGGCAAGCAAAATCATAAATATTTACAACAAGATATATTAGAAAAAATACTACAGGTATCAAAATGTGTATGCTCATACTATGAGCCATTTGCAGGTGGTTTAGGTAGTGTTTATAATTCACTTCCTATTTTACTTGAAAATGGAATTGAGGATATTTATATTTCAGATATAAATCCTTCAATTATAAATACTTATAGACAAGTTCAAAGAAATCATAAATCTGTTCAAAGGGAACTTGCAAAAATTGAACTTGATTTTTTTAGAGAGTATGGAAAACTACACGCTTCAAATAAAGAAGAATTAAAAGCTTTTTTTCAAAAAAAACTTAAAGAATTAAATGAGTTAGAGAAGAAAAAAAGAATGAATGCTAAAAGAGCAGCTTTATTCTTATATCTAATGAATATCTGTCAAGGTGGAATGAATAACTATGATATGGAAACAAAAACAAATAAGTTTAATTCTTCTTTTGATGGAATAAAACATAAGAAAATAGCATTTATTATAAATAAAGTTGAAATCTATCACCAAATCTTTAAACTTGCAAAATTTCAATTTAGAGTTAAAAGATATCAAACTGTTCTAAAAAATATCAAAAATGATAATACTGCTTTTGTATTACTTGACCCTGAGTATGTTGAGTATGGTGAAGAGGTTATTAAAAGTTGTAAGCATACTTATACAAGTGAAGGAAAAGGTTTTAATCATTTAGAGGTTTTAAGACTATTGAACAGAGGTAAAAATCCATTTATATATTACAACAATCAACATAAGGTTATTGAAGAGTTTTCTTTAAAAAATGGTTTTAAATACCATAAAGAAGATGTTGAATATACAAATGGAAATAAACCAAAACCTAGTGTTGAAATACTTATGTATAGCAGTAGAAAAACTATTTCTAATACTCTTTCTATGGGTATTAGATTAGAAGAAAATGTTGAGCTTGTAGCTTAAATAAATTGAAAGGATTAAATGTGAAACAAATTATTGAAAAAGATAGACAAATCTTAAAAGAAAATGGTTTTGAATATATAACTATTTATAGTAATGGTTCTATTAGGTTGCCTAAGACTGCATTATGTTTAGGATTAGGGAAAAAATTAAAAGACTTAGGTATTAAGTCTAAAATTAAAGCTTGGTAAGGAATATATAATGAAAAATGTAAAAAATTTAATTGTTATTATTGTGCAGTTTATTACTCAATTATCTATTGATGTAAAGAAATTAAAAAACTTTGATAAAAAGTTTTATTTATCATTGAAAAAAACTGTAAATGATGAGTTAAAAAGAAAAATTTTAACTATTGATACAAATAGTTGTTATAACATGGATGATAATCTGGTATCTTTTTGTTTTATGAATTTATTTAAAACAGAAGTAGAAGTTTATATGTCTGATAATAAATCAATTATCTATGATAAACTAATCAAAGATAATGAATTTATGATTTTTTTCACTAAGCTTGTAATTTTTGAAAAAGTCAATTTTAATTCAAATTTACAATCAGAATTTAGAAATTTCTATAAATTATGTTTTGGTGATATTAGAGCAATTGTTATGTCATATGCTTTAATAAAAGAGAAAAACTTAACAACACAAAAAATGTTAAACTTTTTATCATTTTTTCTAAAAGGTTCTAGTATTGATATTTTAAATACAAATATTTCTGATAGTAAATTAAAACAAATAGAAATGATTACTACTGGTGTTAAGTTTGAAAAAATGATAGATATTGCAAATAATAGTGATTCTGTCAATACAAGTAATCAAAAAAGTAAAACAGTATTTGATATAACAGATTCAATGTCAAACAGAATAAGAATTAAATATATAAGTGGCAAAAATTATAAACACACCAATGGACATAAAAGTCCAGAAACTCATATTAGAAATGGTCACTTTAAATGCTTGAGAAATGGTGAAATTAGATGGATTCCAGAAACTATTGTCAATGGTGGTAAAGCTGCTTAATAAGGTTTCAAATCCCTTCTAGGAGACATATCAAACATAGGAGTTATTGAAGATTTTAAATCTTCATTGACTCCTTTTTTTTGTTCAAATTTTTGAGATAAAATATCTAAAATCTTTTCAAGTAAAAGTTCTGAAATGATTTTAAGAGTTTCTTTTAAATCTCTCACAAAACTAATAATTGGTTTTATAAAAAGTGGTGTAATGGTTGGAACAAAACAAGCATTTATTAAAAAATCCACTGTATCACCTGCAAATTTTGTAGCAGGATTTATAAACTTATAATTATTCTTTTTATCTTTATAGATTAAAAAAGTATCTTTATTTTTATTATTTTGAATAATAGAAAAACTATCTTCTCTTTGAACCTCTGAAAAATTAAAAAATTTGGTAGCAATTTTTGAAATGTCAGATTTATTTAAAAGCTGTAAATCTTCAAAAAATTGTTTGTTTTGAGATATAAAAGTAGGGTATGTATAATTTAAACTTTTTGAAGGTGTAAATGATTTAATTAAATCTTCTTTTGGCTCTTCAATATTATTTAACTTATTAAGTGCTTTTTGTCTTGAATTTGATAGTCTATTTTCAATATGGGTTTTATATTTTCCATTTTCTATATCAAGTTTATTTCTTAATTCTAATAATCTGTTTGAACTTAAATCAACTTCTTTTTTTGAATATAAATACTCCTCAAAATTAAACTTCTCATATATCTTTTCATTATTTTTATTTAGAGTATATTTCAAATCACCACTATTAAAAATAGGACTAAATACCCTTTGTTTTGTTCCTGAATTGTGTTTTATTGTTGCATAGAATTTGTCATTTTTATAGTCATAACCAAATTTTTCAATATTGACTGTATCTTTTAGGTAATCCAATAATTCTGTATGGGTTTTAAAATGATGTAAATTTGAGTTTATATGATTTAATAGTTGTTCTTCAAATTGTGCTTTATCTTTTTTAGTTTTAATTAAACTTGTATCAACTTTCCAATTTTTTGTAATTGCATTTGTTTTATCTGTTGGTTTTAAACTCTTTACTGTTGGTGAAGCTAAATTGTATTTTGTATCTAAATAATCTCTTATTAGTTCAAATCTCTTTCTATCTCTTTTATCAAAGTATAAATCAAGTTTTGTGTTAGTTAGTAAATTCTTTTTTGGTATCATACAATGAAAATGAGTGTTGTTAGTATCTTGGTGTAAAACTGCACTAATATTTACTTCATCTTCTCTATAAGCATCAAATAACTCTTTTTTTAAATCTTTATATATAGATGTTGCTGTTTCATTATCATATTTATTTTTTAGTGAAACAATAATATGAAAATGTTTATCTTTATATTTTGTATTTTGAGATATTTGTTTAGTAAGGTTTAAATCACCATCTAAAATAAATACCTTTTCTTTATCTCTTTTATTGTCATTTCCATTTACTAAATAATCTGCAAGATTTCCACTACCACTATTTACTGTTATTACCATTTGATAATTCCTTTAAATAGTTTTCAATTTCTAAAAGTTGATTATAAATTTGAATATCTAAACTCTTATTAGCATTTGCAAATCTTGCTATTTGATTTATATTATTACCTATTTTGTTCAAGTGATACAATACCAAACCATAATCATTATTTGATTTAACTATATAGCCATTTTTTAGAACTTCTCTACAATATTTTGAAAGTGTGATATCTAAACTATTTGCATTTGATTGTAATAAACTATATAAATTTTCACTCATACCAACTTTTAGAAATTTTCTCATTTTATATCTATACCTTTAAATTTTGGAATAGTAGGGTATTTTTTAGTATCTTTATTTTTAATATTTTGTATTAGATTTTCTATATCTTGAATAAACTTTAAATCTTCATCTATTCTCTTTCTTGTTTTTATAAGTTCTTGAACAAGCTTTTCAACATCAGTTTTATTTTTTACTTTTAATAAATCTCCTTTCCTAATCTCTATTGATTGATTTTTTGAAAGTGCATCATTTAGTTGTTTTTTTAATAGCTGATTTTCAAATGATAGATTATATAAATCATTGTTTAACTCTTCTATAAAATCTTTATAATTTAAATTGAGACAATTTTTTGAAGTTTGACAAATAAATATTTCTATTAGTTCATGTAAATTGTTAGCTTGATATTTAGAGACTAAATTATCAATATCTTCTTTTTCTATCTGCTTTTCAATATTCTCTTTTATCAATCTAATCTCTTGATTGATAAGTTTTTTTAAATCAATGTATTGCATTTAAAATCCTAAAAAATTTTGTGTTTAACAAAATCAAGGTGTCTAATTATCCACTTTATGTGGTAATTTGACTAACCTTGCCAATTGTCTTATGTATTTATTATAGGATTTAATGCAGTTTTTTAATTTATTTAATTAAATTCTTTCTATTGATAGATATTTGTCTTAAATAAGCTTCACAATATTCATGTATTTTAATTTTTAAAAACCTTTCTTGTGCTTCTGCTTCATTTTGAGAACAGTTTATTTTTGATTGACTATTCCATACCATACCTTTTAAACAAGAAGTAATAGAGTCTTCAATTTCTATTAGTTCAAGTGTTATTAAATCATAATTTGCTTTCTGCATTTTAAAACCTTTTATAAATTTTTGTATTATAATTTTATAGCAATAAAAATGTCTTGCCAAATTAAAAGTATTGTTCCTAATATAAATTTTAAGATTTATAAAAAAGATAGGGGTATTCCTACCTTTTTATATTTAGTATGATATTTTATTTTTCTCCTTAGTCTTTACAGTTTCACAACCATATTTACTTTTAATCTCTTCAAGTGATTTTTCTTTTGGGTTTCTACCTTTCATTTCTCCATAATACCACATCTTCTTTTTTGATGCCCATTTAAAGTTAAGTTCTTTTAATTTGTCTTTTATAGACTTTGTTTCTCCACTTAACCAAATCCAACTCCCTACAACTTCAATAATTAGGTTTTCATAATGTAAAATTTGAGATATAACCTTTTCTAATTCTAAGTCAAACTTACTTTCATTTGAAAAATAAATACCATTTTCTAAAATATTGTTATATATAGAATTTAACATTTTAAAAAGTTCATCAGTTCCTCCAACATCAGGGTGTAGTTTTTTTGCTAATTGTTTATAAATCTTTTTAGCTTCGTTTATTCCTTCAATACCTTTAAATTGTTCTTCAATTTGTGAGTGTGTCATCTTCATTCCTTTTAAAAATTGTTTTACCTTTTTTGAAGATTTTTGAGGGGATTGTCTTATCTTCTTTTTTTAATTTTAGAAAATAAAAACAACTCTCAAAAAACTTTTAAGGTTTTACCTCTTTCGTTAGTTTCATCAGGTTTTTGTAGGAATGTAGGGATTTAATTTTGACTTAGAATAAAATATAAAATATAGTAATAGTTTTATTTTAGTATCAGTCAATAATTTAATAGAGTGAAATGAGAAAAAAACTGAAACTATATGAAGTGTAAATTTAAAAGTTTAATTATGATTGTTTTGTTTTTGGTGTGCAACAAAAATTAAAAAAGTTAAGAAGATATATTAAAATTATAATCTTTTATAAAAAAAAAGATACCATTATTTATGGATAATACATCAATAGAAACAATAAAAGAAGTAATTGAACATATATTAAAATTTAGAAACAAAGAAATATGGGATAATGAAAATATAAGAACTTGGACTTATGATTGGGAAGAAAAAGATAGATTAAATAAACTTACTATGGAGAGGTATGATAAGCCATTAGTTAAGCTTAATAATTTACTTGAAGAAAAAGAAAAATATCAAGAGATATTAGAGATTGAAAAAGAAATGACTAAAATTCAAGCTAAAAAAATTATAAGTGTTAAAGAATTTACTGAAATATATGGATATAGTTCTGATTGGCAAAAGAATAGAAGAGGTAGAATTCATGACCATTTACCTTATGTTCAAACAACAAGAGGTGGTAAAATTACTTACAATGTAAGAGATGTTGAGATATGGTTTGAAAACAACAATACCAGTAGATAAGGTGTATAAAAAAGTGTATATGTGAAAAATATAATCCCTTAAAATAAGGGGTTAAGTGTAATATGGAATATGATAATCTCTGTTGCACCTTTATTATTAGGATTACCAATTGCTTGGTATTCTCACTTAATAGGTCTTGCTATTGGATTTTTTGGCGGAATGATACTAAAAAAATTTAGGATATAAAATAGGTTACAAAAGACATAACAACTAAAACAACTGCAATTCCTATAAAAATATCTTTTAATTTTACTGTTGGGTTTAAAATCCCGCAGTATGGGCATTGTCTTTTTTTTGCTTCGATTTCTCTATGACAATTTCTACACTTTTCTATAATAAGTCCTTTTTTTGATTTATAATATCACAAAATGAAATATTTTTGGCTTATGTTTTTTTCTTCTGATAAAATTATATTATGTTTTTACATTTGGATTTAGACTGTTTTTTCGTATCTGCTCATAGAACATTAGATAAAAGCTTAGAAAATATTCCTGTTGCTGTTGGAGGAAGAAGTAACTTAAGTATATTTGATAATAAAAAGCACACACAAGCTATAAGTAATAGTTCTGGAGCCTTTGTAAGTTCTATTTTGACTCAAGAAAATAGAAATTTCAAAGAGTATTTTAAAGATGACAATGGTCGAATAAGAGGTATCATAACAACTGCTTCATATGAAGCTAGAGCATTTGGAGTTAAAACTGCAATGAGTGTAAATGAAGCACTAAAATTATGTCCAAATTTACTTATGATTCCACCAAATTATCCTTTATATCATCAATTATCTCAGGATTTAAAAAAACTTTTAGAGTATGAAATTCCTATGATTGAGCAGTTTAGTATAGATGAGTTTTTTGGTGATGTTACTGGTTATATAGATGAAAGTGAAGTTTTTGATTTTGCAAATGAGTTAAAACAAAAGATTAAAAAAGAGCTTGATTTACCAATATCTATTGGAATAGCACACTCAAAATATCTATCAAAACTAATAACAGAATATGCAAAACCTGATGGAATAAAACATATAAAAAAAGAGCATATGCCTAATTTTATAAAAGATATAGCAATTGAAGAATTCCCTGGAATAGGGAAAAACTATACAAAAAAACTACAAGGTTATGGAATAAAAACTCTAGGAGATATAAAGTCAAGAAAAGAACTATTTTATTCATGGAAGAAACCAGGTATTCAACTATATAATAGAGTTTGTGGAATAAATGATAGAAAACTAAATGCCATAAGAGATAAAAAATCAATAGGAATAGGAAGAACTTTTGATGTTATTTATAATAGAGTAGAACTTCAAAGAAGAGTAGTAATACTTTGTAGATATTTATGCTTTTTAGTGAAAAAAGCAAAAGTAAATCCTCTAAGTTATGCTATAAAAATAAAATACGAATCAAATATAAAATCAAAAAATTATATAAATGTAAATACTTTATTTAATGAAAATGATTTTAAAATAAAAATGAAAAGGCTTTTTATAAATAGTGATAAACATCCAAGTCATGGAGTAGTGCAGTTAAATATTACTGTTTATAATTTTGCAGATAATAGTAAATATACTTACAATTTATTTGAGTATGAAAATGATTTAAAAAAACAAGAGCTAACAAATAAAGTTCAAGATTTGAGAAATAAGTTTGGAATAGACATAATAAAAAGTGCATCTGAACTTTAAAAAAAGTATTATCTTTTGATATGGTATAATAAAATAAAAAGAAGAATAAATTATGAGTTTAAAAGAGAAAATAAAACAAAATTCCTCAAATATATATAAAATAGCAAAAAACAGCGCTTCAAAAGCATTTGATTATCCAAATTTAAAAAGTAAAGAACTAAAAGAAGCTATTGGCAAAAAGATAAGAAAAAGAGCAATATTAAGTACAAAAGCAAGACTTGCAGAGAGAAACAAAAGCTTTGAAGACTATACAGATGAAGAACTTGAAATCATTATAAGTGATGAAGAGAGAAAAATAAAAGATGATTTAAAAACAAAATCTCTAGTAGCAGCACTTGCTATTTTGGGATTGGATTTTTTTATATAGGTAACAGTGATGTTTAAACAAGTAAAATCTGCACTTTTTTGGTACTACTTATATAAATTTAGAAGAAGAGTTATCTTAATAACTCTTTTACTTTTGATAGCATTATTTGCAAATTCTATATATTCTGATGTAGTTCAATATCTACAACTACAAAATGAACTTAAGTATTTGAAATATGTATTAATTCTTAAGTGGATTATAATCTTATCATCTGTTTTGTTGTCAGTTTACTTAATTTTGACAATCTTTAAAAAGCAAAAACAAGAAGAAGAGAAAGAAAAAAAATCTTCAAAAACTACAAAAAAACAAAACAATAATAAAAAAATAATAAAAGAAAAAGTAGACAAAACTCTATCTTCAAGGGAAGAAAAATTTCTACATAAAAAAGAATTAAAATCAAAAGCAGACTCACTTTTAGATAGATAAATAAAAAATCATTTTTGAATTATATATTTCTTATATTTTTAAATTAGTTTTATTGATTACAGCTTATAGCAACTTTTTTCAAGTATAATTCCAGACCAATTATAATAGGGTTAGGAGCTATATTTGAATCAAGAGATAGAATTATCTAAAAAGACTATGATTGTGTCTGAAACAGATACGAAAGGTCATATTGTTTATGCAAATGCAGACTTTTGCGAAATTGCTGGCTATACAAAAGAAGAACTTATCGGACAACCACACAATATTTTAAGACATCCTGATATGCCAAAGGCAGCATTTGAGGACTTATGGCAAAAAGTAAAAAGTGGACAAACATGGAATGGAATAGTAAAAAATCGTTGTAAAAATGGAGATTACTATTGGGTAAATGCTTTAGTTTATAGTGTTGATAAAAAAAATGGGAAGAGATATATATCAGTACGTGTAAAACCAACAAAAGATGAAATAGAAAATGCGATAAAACTATATAAAAAATTAAAAGAGGAAGAGAAGTAATATATGTTTGCACTTGGGAATGATGTAGATAAAATAAATACATTTTTAGATGAGTTCGAAAAGTATCTAATAAATGAAAAAAATAGTATAAATACTATTGAAAAAGTAAAAAATAAAAAGTTACAAATTATTGAAGAAAAGATTCAAAGAATTTCTAACATATTAAAAGATAAAAAAACAGAAGACTTGAAAGTATATGGTGAAATAATGCTTTCATGTGAGAAGTTGTCTGATGGTTTTACAGATGATTATATAGTGTCTCAATCAAGTGATGCAAAAATATTTTATCTTTGTAAAACAATAAACAATATGAGCACAAAACTTGATAAGAGTATAAGTGAAGTAATAACAAAATTGCAAGAGTATGAAAATAAGAACTATTTAAATGAAGTTGATACAACTTTATTTAGAGGTGGGAAGTTAAAAGAGTTATTAGAAGGTATTAACTCTTTAAAAGAAAAGATTACAGAGAACTTGAAAAAAAGTGTAAGAGAATCACTTGTATTAGAGTATGAATCTGAAAATCTAAGAACAGAAGCAGATATCTTAGCTAAATCATCTATGAAACAAGCTGCAACTATTGAAGAAGCATCTGCATCTATTACAGAAATTACAAATAATATTTCTGAAAGTAGAAAAGATACAGATACAATGGCACATATTGGTAAAAAATTAGAAGATAGCGCAAGAAACTCAAAAACTTACTCTTCAAAGACTTTAAACTCTATGGATGGAATAAAAGATGCAGTATCAAAAGCATATGATTCTATTAGTGCTATTTCAGATATAGCTTTTCAGACAAATATCCTTTCACTAAATGCAGCAGTTGAAGCAGCGACAGCTGGTGAAGCTGGAAAAGGTTTTGCAGTAGTTGCTCAAGAAGTAAGAAACTTAGCAAACAGAAGTGCCGAAACAGCAAAAAATATCCAACAACTAATGGATATTCTTCAAGAAAAGACAAATGAAGGAACGCAAACAACAACTCTTATGACAGAAGAGTACGAAGTTTTAAGTGGAAATATCGCTCAAACAATTGAACTGATAAATAAAGTAAATACTTCAACAAAAGAGCAAGAACAAAGTATAATTCAAATAAACAATGCCGTATCACAAATAGATACACTAACTCAACAAAATGCAGAGGTTGCAAATACAGTAAAAGATATTGCAACACAAAGTTATAATATTGCTACAAAAGCTGCAAATACTGCAAAAACAGCACAATTTGTAGGAAAAGAAGATATAAAAATAAGAAAAAGAGAAGCTCAAAATAGAACTTTTTATTCAGGTGAAGAGAGAAGAAAATTCTAAATTCACTTTTTTAAAGAATAATATATTTTAATATTGATATAATTTCAATCTTTTTAAAATATATATTCTTTTGCGACCGTGGTGAAATTGGTAGACACGCTATCTTGAGGGGGTAGTGCCCTAGGGTGTACGAGTTCAAATCTCGTCGGTCGCACCATACCAAAAGTAGATAATTCTACTTTCAGTACTTATTATAATGATTGCTCATATTTTTCTAATATTTCCAAATTATATTTTTTTACAATACTATTTAATTTTATTCCATCATATACCCAAAGTATAAATAGTGCAAAAAGTATTAAATATCCAATAAAAATAAATGTAGTAATAACTCCTAAAACAAAACCTACAATATAAATCCACGCTAAACTTTGCTTAGTATAAAATCTATGTACACCTAAAAATCCTAAAAACCACCATAATATATATGATAATACAACATTAAGTTGCTCTGTCTTTGCTTTTTCTAATGAAATATCTGACATTAGTACTCCAATCCTTGTGTATTAAAATCTAAGAAGGAAAATCACATCTTAAAATTTTTATTATTCTATTTAATACCCGTCACAGTTTACGTCACATCTTTATATACATAATAGAGTGATTTTAAAAGATTATTCTATTTACACTAAAAATGTATAAAAATTAATCATCAAAATTGTTTATTAAAAAAATATAAATGATATACTTCTGATATATCAATAATATTTTAATGAAATATATTACAGATAACAAATTGAACAAGATGAAAGGCAATATAATGGAAACAAATAGTACAGGGTGGCTTTATACGGTTATGCCAGCCGTATTTACATGGTATAAAGAGTCAAAATCAGGTGCTCTTGAAATTGACTTTGATGAAACAAGAAGACAGGCTGAATATGTTTTAAAAGCTCAAGGAAAGGGCGGAAGTAAAATGGGAGGACTTATTGCTTCTGGTACTTTAGGTGAAAATAGTTATTTAAGCAATGAACAAAGACTTTCTTTACTTGAATCACTTTCTGAAGTTGCAAAGGAAAACAATGTTCCTTTAATTAGTGGAGCTTCGGCAGAAACTAAAGAAGAGATTGCAATAATCATAGAAGGACTTGCAAAAGTTGGCATGGATACTGTTATGGTTATGCCTCCAAAAACTAAAAAAGCTCCTTGTGATGAAGATATGTATGAGTACTATGTTTTTGCTGCAACAGCTGCAAAAAAAGCAGGAGTAACAATTTTACCTTATAACAATCCTGATGCAGCTGGATATCATGCAATCTCAACAAATACTCTTATTAAACTTGCAGCTTTACCTGAAGTAATTGCTCTTAAAATATCAACTATTGATGTTTCTATTATTGAAACACTGTTATTAGTGGACAAAGATTTAAAAATCTTAGCAGGTGTTGATACTGTAACTGTATATGCTGGTCTTGCTGGAGCATGCGGTGGAATTACAGGTGTAGGTACTATCTTCCCAAAAGCAAGTATTACTATGCAAGAGTATGTTTTAAAAGGTGAATGGGACAAAGCTTTAGAAGTTTCTCAAGCTATGAACTCTATTTCATATCTTGATGGTCAGCCACTTCTTATGGAATATCTTAAATTTGCAATGGGTATTCATCATAAAGATGTTGAGGGAGGACTTCGTACTCTTGGTAAGAAATTAACTCCTGAGCAAATTGAAGATGTTAGAGCAAGATATATTCTAGCAAAAGAGAGAATTGAAGCATTGGGGTTATTAGATTAATCTAAATTTATTAGGATTTTTCTAGAGCAATACAAAAAAGGATATATGATGAGCATACATGGTAAAAATTTTATAGGAAATGATTTATCTTCAAATGGTGATAAAAGTAGCAAAATATATGATTTGAAAAGTGACGAACCTTTAGAAGGAGAGTTTTTTCACGCTACAAATGAAGAAGTTGATTTGGCTTTAAAAAAAGCAAATAAAGCTTTTTATATTTATAAAGATAAATCACAATTACAAAGAGCAAACTTTTTAGAAACAATCGCTGATGAGATTATGAATTTAGGCGATGAACTTATATTAAGAACAGTTGCTGAATCAAATCTTCCAAAACCAAGAATAGAAGGTGAAAGAGGAAGAACAGTAGGTCAATTAAGAATGTTTGCAAATCTTCTAAAAGAGGGTTCTTGGGTAGAAGCTACAATTGATGAAGCACTACCAAATAGAGAACCACTTCCAAGAAATGATTTGAGAAAAATGCTTAGACCTATTGGTGTAGTTTCTGTTTTTGAAGCTAGTAACTTTCCTTTAGCTTTTGCTTGTGCAGGTGGAGATACAGCTTCAGCACTAGCAGCAGGTTGCCCAGTAATAGTAAAAGCTCACTCTTCTCATAGTGGTACATCTGAACTAATTGCAACTGCAATTATAAATGCAGTGAAAAAATGTGATATGCCAGATGGTACTTTTTCTATGGTGCATGGAGGAGGAAGAACAGTAGGTCAACAAATTGTACTACATGAAGTTGTTAAAGCTGTTGGATTTACAGGTTCTACTCAAGGTGGTATGAAACTTTTTGAACTTGCAAATCAAAGAAAAATGCCAATTCCAGTATTTGCAGAAATGGGAAGTATTAATCCTTGTTTATTTTTACCTTCATCATTAAAAAAAGCAGAAGAGATGGCTCAGTTATATGCAAATTCTATTACTGTTGGAGTTGGACAGTTTTGTACAAATCCAGGATTAATATTATTAGTAAAAGATGAAAATAGTGAAGCTTTCAAAACTGAATTATCAAAATCAATTGAAAATATAGTTCCAGCAACTATGTTATCAAGTTCTATTCAAGAAGCTTACTCAACTGGAACAAAAGAGGCATTATCTCAAGATAATATCACTTTATTAGGTCAATCAAAAGTTGAAAATACAAAAGCAGAAGGTAGACCAACTGTTGCTTGTGTAAGTGCAAATACTTTTATAGAAAATCCAAAATTTCATGAAGAGATATTTGGACCATACTCTTTAGTTGTTGAGTGTGAAAATATAGATGAATTAGATTTGGTTATTTCATCTTTAGATGGTCAATTAACTTCAACTGTAATGGGTGAAGAAGCAGATATGCAAAAATTCAAAAAACAGATTTTTTCACTAGAAAATAGATGTGGAAGAATACTGTTTAATGGAGTTCCTACTGGTGTTGAAGTTTGTCACTCTATGCAACATGGAGGACCATTTCCAGCTGCAACTGATCCAAGATTTACTTCAGTTGGAACAGGAGCAATTAGAAGATTTGTAAGACCTGTTTGTTTTCAAGATTGTCCAAACTCATTATTACCAGATGAGTTAAAAGATGAAAATCCATTAGGTATTTTAAGAATAACTAATGACAAATATACAAGAGATTCTCTATGAGATTTATAGAAAAAGAAGAAGTTATTGCAAACTTAGATTATCCATCATTAGTAGAAGCATTAAAAGATGCTTTTATTAATGAGATAACAGTTCCAAATAGACTTCACTTTGATTTTAAAAATCCAAAAGAGAATATTGATTCAACACTACTTTTGATGCCAGCATGGCAAGAAGGAGTAAGTGTTGGTGCAAAAGTATTAACAGTAAGTCCTAATAATGCAAAATATGATTTACCAGCTATCAATGGTATTTATATTCTTTTTGATGCTCATAAAGGTGAACTTCAAGCAATAATTGATGGAAAACCTCTTACATCAAAAAGAACAGCAGCAGCTTCTGCACTTGCAAGTTCATATTTATCAAAAAAAGATGCAAGTTCTTTATTGATGATAGGAACAGGGGCATTAAGTAGTGAGTTGATAAAAGCACATAGTTGTGTAAGAGATTTAAAAGAGATTTATATTTGGGGAAGAAACAAAAATAAAGCTTTAAAAATTGCAGAAGATTTAGGAAGCAAATACAACGTTAAAGTAGTTGAAAATATCGAAGATAAGTTTAGTGAAGTTGATATTGTATCTTGTGCAACTTTGAGTGCTACACCTTTAATCTTTGGAAAAGATATAAAAAAAGGTCAACACTTTGATTTAATTGGTGCATATAAACCAGATATGAGAGAAGCAGATGATGAATTTATCAAGAATGTGGATATTTTTATTGATACAAATATGGCTAAAAAAGAGACAGGGGAAATAAAAATACCTTTGGATAATAAGATAATATTCGAAGAAAATATTAAGGCTGATTTATTTGATTTAACAAGAGGTATTAAAAGTGGAAGAGTAGATGATTACCAAATAACTCTTTTTAAGTCAGTAGGGCACGGGTTAGAAGATTTAGCTGCGGCAAGATTAGTTTATGAGAAAGTAACTAGGAGTTAAAGATGTCTTGTAAAACATTTTTTTGTGTAGATGCTCACACTTGTGGAAATCCAGTAAGAGTAGTTTGTGGTGGTGCACCTTTACTTAAAGGCGCTAATATGAGTGAAAAAAGACAACATTTTCTAAAAGAGTTTGATTGGATTAGAAGAGGTTTGATGTTTGAGCCAAGAGGTCACGATATGATGAGTGGTTCTATTGTTTTTCAACCAAGCAGTGATGATTATGATGTATCTATTTTATTTATTGAAACTAGTGGATGTTTACCAATGTGCGGTCATGGAACAATTGGAACAGTAACAGTATTAATAGAAAAAGAGATTGTTACACCTAAAAAAGAGGGTGAGTTAAGAATAGAAACACCAGCTGGTTTAGTAGTAGCAACTTATAAAAAAGATGAAATGAATAGAGTTAAATCTGTAAAGATTGTAAATATTCCATCATTTTTACACTCAGAAAATCTTGAAGTAGAATCTTCAGTTTTAGGAAAACTTACAGTTGATGTTGCTTATGGTGGAAACTTTTATGCAATTGTAGAACCACAAGATAATTTTACTGGAATTCAAGATTATACAGCAAGCCAACTTATCTCTATGAGTAAAGAGTTAAGAGATAAATTAAATGAAAAATATGAGTTTGTTCACCCTGAAAATGAGACTATTTGTGGTCTTTCTCATATTGAGTGGACAGGTGATACTATTGATAAAACTTCAAGTGCAAGAAATGCTGTTTTTTATGGGGATAAAGCAATAGATAGATCTCCATGCGGAACAGGAACAAGTGCAAGAATGGCTCAAAGATATATAAAAGGGACATTGAAAAAAGGTGATGAATTTATTCATGAAAGTATTATTGGGTCTAAATTTATTGGAAGAATAGAAAAAGAGGTTGAATTAGGTGATTATAAAGCAATAATTCCTTCAATTGAAGGATGGGCAAAAATCACTGGATTAAATACTATTACAATAGATGATGATGACCCATATGCACATGGTTTTCAGGTGATATAAAATGAAAAATATAGCAATAATCGGTGGAGGAATAAGTGGGATATTTTCTGCTTACTTCTTACATAAAAGTGGACATAAAGTAACTGTTTTTGAAGAGAGTAAAATAGGAGTTGAGTGCTCTTATGGAAATGCGGGATTAGTTGTACCAAGTCACTTTGAAGCATTAGCAAATCCAGCAGTTTTAAAAAAAGGAATAAAGTGGATGTTAAATCCAAATTCACCATTTTTCTTAAAACCTAGATTTGATTTGGATTTACTTAAATGGATTATTAAATTCAACTCTTTTTGTACTAAAAAAAATGTTGAAAATAATAAATATTTTTTAAGAGATATAAGTCTTTATAGCTCAAGTTTATATAAAGAGCTTATGAGTAGTGATGATTTTGACTTTGATTATAGAAATACTGGTCTTTTGATGATGTGCAAAGAGGAAAAGACATTAAAAGAAGAAGAGCATTTAATAAAAGAAGCAAATGAGTTGGGTTTAAAAGGAAGAATTTTAAATCAAAATGAATTAAAAGATTTAGAGCCAGAAGCATCATTTGATGTTGTTGGTGCTGCTTATTATGAAGATGATGGAAGAGTTCAACCATATGATTTGATTATGGCTATTAAAAACTATTTAGAAAAACAAGGCGTTATTTTTAAAGAAGATTGCAAAATAGTAGATACAAAAGTTGAAAACTCAAAAATCAAATCAATAGTAGATAAACAAGGTAATGTTTATGAAGCTGATGAGTTTATTTTTACGATGGGTGTTTTCACTTCAAAAATGGCAAAAAAATTCAACTTAAATCTTCCAATGGAAGGTGGAAAAGGTTTTTCATTTACTGTTGATAAAACAAGTGGTATGAACTTTTCAACTCCTATGATTTTAGCAGAAGAAAAAGTAGCTATTACACCATATGATTCATATGTAAGATATGCAGGAACTATGATGATTTGTGGTGAAGATAAATCAATAGTTCAAAGAAGAGTAGACAATATTAGAAATGCAGCAAATAAATACATAAATAATATTGATATAAAACAAAATCAAATGCAAGATTTATGGGCAGGATTAAGACCTTGTTCACCAGATGGAATTCCATTTATAGGAAGAAGTAAAGAGCTTTCTAATCTAATTATTGCAACAGGTCATGCGATGATTGGAGTTTCATTAGGTCCATCAACAGGAAAAATTGTAACTTCATTAGTTGATGAACAAAAGCCTGATATTGATATAGAAAAAATGAATCTTTACCGATTTTAATTAAGGAGGAAAAGATAATAGAAGATATAGATGTGGGATATAGCAATTAGGATAAATTAAATAAAAAAATAAAAGGATGAAAAAATGAAATTAGTTAAAAAATTAACAGTGATAGCAGCTTCAGTTTTGGCATTAGGAACAATCTCAGCAAATGCAGATTTACTTGATAAAGTTATAGAAAAAGGTAAGTTAAAGTGTGGTGTTGTTTTAGATTTTCCACCGATGGGGTATAGAGATGCAAAAAATCAACCAGCAGGTTTTGATGTGGATTATTGTGGGGATTTAGCAAAAGCTTTAGGTGTAAAACTTGAACTGAAATCAATGTCTTTTGCACAAAGAGTTCCAGCAATTACTTCAGGGAAAGTTGATGTTGTTATTGGTTCAACTTCTGATACATTAAAAAGAGCTCAATCAGTTGGATTTACAATTCCATATTTTGTATTTAAACAACAAGCAATGATAAAAAAAGGTTCAGGAATTAAAACTTTTGAAGATATAAAAGGTAAAAAAGTAAGTGCAGCTTTAAGTACTGTATCTGAAACTGAGTTTTTGAAAAATGCTAAAAGTTTAGGGTTTGATAAATCTAATTATTTTTCATCAAAATCTGAAAATGATGCACACTTAGCATTACTTCAAGGTAAAGCAGATGTGATTATTACAAGTGATACTACAATTAGTGAGTTATTAAAACTTGATAAATTTAAAGATTATGAAGCTGGTCCTTTTATTCCAAACTACAATGATTTTGTATCTATTATTACAAAAAGACAAGAGTTTGGTTTTATAAACTATTTAAATCTTTTTGTTCACCAACAAGTAAGAACAGGTAGATATGAAGAGTTAAACAAAAAATATTTTGGAAATTCACCTCTTAGAGACTTAACTGTAAATGGTATTTACTATTAATTATTCAGAAGCTTTGCTTCTGAATAATACATCAATGTAAGGATTTATTATGTTTGATTTTGAATATAGTTTTCACTGGATTACAGTATGGAATGTTTTCCCCGAGATGTTAAGTGCAGCACTTGTGACACTTCAAGTTGCAATACTGTCAATGGTTCTAGGTTTAATTATTGGGATATTTTTATCTTTAGGTAAAGACTCTTCAAATGAATTTTATAGAACTCCTAGTGTTGTTTGGATTGAGTTATCAAGAAATACACCTGCACTTTTTCAAATATATATGGCATATTTTGGTTTAGGTAGTTTTGGTATTCATTTGAGTCCTTATGTTGCTGTATTAGGTGCATTGACATTTAATAATGCTGGATATTTAGCTGAAACATTAAGAGGTGGTTTCGCAGCAATTCCAAAAACACAAATGTCAGCATCAAGGTCACTTGGTATGACAACTTTTCAAGCTTATAGATATGTTGTCGTACCTCAAGTATTAAGAAAAGTCTATCTTCCTATGACAAATCAAATGATTTGGGCATTGTTGATGACTTCATTGGGTACATTAGTTGGAATGTTAGAACTTACAGGAAAAACAGACCAGTTACAATCATTATCTTTTAGAACATTTGAGTTTTATTTGGTAACTGCTGGAATGTATTTTGTAATGGCAAAAATAATATTACTTGGTTCAAGAATTATAGGATATAAGCTATTTAAAGGAGATGCATAATGAGTAATAAAAATATAAAAAATCTAATTTACTCACTAATTGCTATTTATTTAGGTTATGAGTTAATAGAATCAATCAAAGCTTCTACTTTAACACTATATGATTTAAGTTTTATTATAGATGGTTTGATTAGAACAATTATTATATCTGTTGTATCAATATCAATAGGAACTTTTTTTGGAATTATTTTTGGTTTTATAAAGTCTAATACAAATTTAGCAGTAAATATAATGCTAGATGGTTTTTTGGATATTTTAAAATCAGTTCCTTTGATTATTCAGTTTATTCTATTTTATTCTCTTATGGGAGTTTTAGAAATAGATATTTCTGTTTTTTGGGTTGGTGCTATTGTTTTATCAGCTTATACATCTGGGTTTGTAACTGAAGTTGTAAAAGCAGGAATTGATTCAGTTCCAAATACTACAAGAAGAGCAGCTAGGTCTTTAGGATTAACTTTTTGGCAAGATTATAGATATATAGTGTTTCCTTTAGGATTAAGAACAGTATTTCCTTCATGGATTAATATTGTTTTATCAGTAATTAAAGACTCAGCACTTGTATCTGTTATTGGTTATATGGAGTTGTTAAGATCAACTCAAGAGATGATTTCAAAAACACAAGAAGCATTACTTTTATTAATTGGAGTTGGAATATTTTATTTTATTATTTCTTATCCTATTTCATTATATGCAGCAAATTTAGAAAGGAAACTAAAAGTATGATAGAGTTAAAAAAAGTACACAAATCATTTGGCGATTTAGAAGTATTAAAAGGAATTGATTTAACAGTACAAAAAGGAGAAGTTCTTTCAGTAATTGGAGGTTCTGGTTCTGGTAAATCTACAATGCTTTACTGTATAAATGCAATTGAAAATATTCAAAGTGGTGAGATATTAGTTGATGGTATTTCAGTTCATGATAAAAAAACTGATAAAAATAAATTAAGACAAAAAATAGGAATGGTTTTTCAACAATGGAATTCTTTTCCTCATTTGACAGTTATTGAAAATGTTATGTTAGCACCAATGAAAGTTTTAGGACTATCAAGAGAAGAAGCATATGCAATTGCAAAAGACCAATTAGAAAGAGTAGGTCTAAGAACAAAACTTGATACTTATCCAACTAGAATGTCTGGTGGACAACAACAAAGATTAGCAATTGCAAGAGCATTAGCTATGAAAGCAGAATATATGCTTTTTGATGAGATTACATCTGCTCTTGACCCAGAACTTGTAGGTGAAGTTCTTGATACTTTAAGATTATTAAAAGATGAAGGTATGACTATGATTTGTGTAACTCATGAGATTGCTTTTGCTAGAGAAGTATCTGATAGAATTGCATTTTTTCATAAAGGAATAATTGAAGAGATTGGAACTCCTGAACAAGTAATAGGAAATCCACAACAAGAAAGAACTCAACAGTTTTTATCAAAAGTATTACACTAACTATTTTTATAATAGTTAGTTTTGTTTAGGTATCTCTTTCTAAAAACTGTAATCTAGTGTTGATAAGGACAATTATGATAAAATCTATGATTATTAAAAGATAATAATTCATATGATTTAAATATTATATTTTAAAAACAAAGGAAAAGTAATGCCTGAGAATAATTTGTCGGCAAAGGCGTATAAGATTTTAGAAGAACTTATTGTTACATTAAAGCTAGAACCTGGGAAAATATATTCTGAAAAAGAGTTAATGTCTTTATCTAATATAAGTAGAACGCCACTAAGAGAAGCTTTATTAAAGTTGGCAAATGAAACATTAATAAATATTATTCCAAGAAGAGGAATACAAATCTCAGATATTAATATGACAAACCAACTTGCAATTTTAGAAACTAGAAGAGTTTTAGATAGGTTACTTATTTCAAGAGCGACAAAATACTCTACAAGTTTTGATAAAAATAAAATATTTGAATTTAAAAAACATATGGAAATAGCAGCTAAAAATCAAGATGTAAATGAGTATTTAAGAGTTGATAAATTATTAGACCAAACGATATTTGATTCAGCAAGAAACTCATATGCAGCAAATGCAACTGCACCTTTACATGTAAGAAGTAGAAGATTTTGGTACTACTTTAAAGGTGTTGAAGATTTAGAATCTGCTTCTCAAATGCACATAAGATTAATAGATGCAATTTTAGAATCAAATGAACAAGAAGCTTGTGATGTTTCAGATATGATAATAAATAAATTAGTTGATGTGGTTAAAACACATATTAATTTATAACTATTTTATAAATTGTTGAAATCTTTTTCTATAATCAATTGGGTTTATTGATGTTTTACTTTTGAAAAGTTTTCGAAAGCTATTTTCATCAAAATATCCCACTTCAAATGTAACTTCTGAAAAACTTTTATTTGTACAAATTAATAACTCTTTTGCTTTTTCAACTCTTAAATTTTGCAAATATTGTATTGCTGAGGTATTTAACGCTTTTTTAAATCTTCTATTAAATGTTCTTTGTGTTAGATTTACTTTTTGGGCCAAATCCTCAATTGATATTTGTTTATGCAAGTTCTCTTTCATCCATAAAACTACCTCTTTTATTTGCTTATCATCATATAAAAATATAGTTGAAAATGATTTATAAGATTGTTGTGATTCTCTTTTTCTATCAATAAGCATTAAGTTTGCAATTTGTGTTGAGGTTCTATTACTATGAAATTTTTCAATTATATACAAACATAAATCTAAATATGCGTTTACTCCACCAGCTGTTATTATATCTTTTTCATCTATTAATATTTTATTTATTTGTAAATTTACATTTGGAAACTCCTTTTTAAATAACTCTTCATAAGCCCAATGTGTTGTGGCTTTTTTATTATCTAAAAGTTTTGTTTTTGCTAATATAAAACTTCCAAGACAAGCAGAAGTCAAAATTGCACCATTGTGATGTTGGAGAAGTAACCAATCAATTATTTGTTTATCTATATTAAGTTCTTGGTTTCTTGAAAAGGGTGGAATAATTACAACGTCATATTTATCTTTTTGTGAAAAATCTTTACAATCAAAATATCTATTGGATTTCATTCCTACAAATTGAGTTGTTATAATTTTCTCATCTTTTGATTTGCATATTTTGTTGTTTAATTCAAATATCTCTTCTATTCCATATGCTGTTGATTTTAATACTTCTTCTAATATCAAAATAGCTATTTTCATCAATTGTCCTAAATAACATTTTTTATGTCTAATTTGCCTATTTTAAATTATAGCATACTATGAAATAATTAGATAAAAAATTAGGAGAACTTATGAAATATACACAAATAAGAAATGCAACTTCAATAATAGAGTTTGCAAATAAAAAGTTTTTAATTGACCCACTTTTTGCACCTAAAGGCAAATATGATGGTTTTGAAGGTACTTTAAATAGTCATTTAAAATGGCCTTTAGTTGAACTTCCTTTTAGTATTGAGAAAATACTTGAAGTTGATGCTATAATAATTACACACTTACATAAAGACCATTTTGATGAAGTTGCATGTGAAAAGATACCAAAAGATATGTGTATTTTTTGTCAAAATAATGAAGATAAAAAAGTTTTAGAAAATTATGGATTTGAAAATATAACTGTTTTATGTGAAGATACAAAATATTGTGATATAAAATTATCAATAACTAAAGCTCAACATGGAACAGACTATGCAATAAAAAATTTAAAATCAAGACTGGGTGAAGTTTGTGGAGTTGTTTTTCAACATAAAAGTGAAAAAACTCTATATTTAGCTGGTGATACAATATGGAATGATTTTGTAGATGAAGCAATAAATAAGTACAAACCGCAAATATTAATATTAAGTGTTGGTGATGCAATAAATCTTAAATATGGTTCAATTATTATGGGTAAAAATGATTTAATTATTGCTCAAAAAAAGATAAAAGATGTGAAGATTATTGCAAATCATTTAGAAGCTGTAAATCATACTAGTGTAACAAGAAAACAGTTACAAGAGTTTATTTTAGAAAATAACATACAAAACTATGTTTTAGTTCCAAAAGATGGAGAGTGTTTAAGAGTTTAATTTTTATATCTTATTAATATTTCGTTATATATTATTTACTTTCCATTAAAAAAAACTAGCTAAAATTTGACTTGACAAAAGTATAATTAATCAAATATTATCCATATTTTAGATAATATTAATAATAATTATCAAATTTAGGAAATGAATGTATAAAATTATAGAGTATTTTTTGAAAAACTCAAGATTAAACCATACCTTATTGGTTTTTATTCTTGTAATGGGAATTTTTTCTTACTATAAAATTCCAAAAGAGATGTTCCCTTCAGTTGCTTTAGATAGTGTAAGAGTTACAGGTGGATATACAGGAGCAAGTGCAGAGAGTTTAGATAACTTTGCTGTAACAGAGATAGAAAATGGTATTGATAGTATTTCAGGTATTGATAAAGTAACTTCAACTATCACAAATGGTAGTTTTTCAATCAATGTAGAGTTACAAGAAGGTACAAATAAAATAAAAATGTTAAGTGATGTAAAAGATGCTGTAAGTAGAGCAAGAAAGTATCTTCCAAATGATATGACAGAACCTTCTGTATCAAGTGTTGATTTGCAAATGTCACTTTTAAATATTTCGCTTTATTCTTCTAAATACTCAAAAAAAGAGTTACTTCAGTTAAGTGATGATATCAAAACAAAAGTTTTACAAATTCCAAGTATTAGTGAAGTTAGCATATATGGTGATAGTGATTTACAAATTGATTTTTATTTAGACCATAAAAAAATAAATATGTATGGATTGGAGCCATCTTCTGTTATTAGTGCTATTAGAAACTTATCTTATATCTATCCTGTTGGTCAAATTGAACAAACTGGAAATCATATATATTTAACAGCAAATAATAATAAATTTGACAAGCAGTTATGGCTAAATACAGTTATAAAAGTTGGAGATAAAAGAGTATATTTAAAAGATATTGCAACTATTACTATTGATTATCCAACTGATGAAACAATCTCAAGATTAAATGCAAAAGAGACTATATCTTTAAGAATTTATAAAGATAATGAAGGTGATTCAATTGCTGCTTCAAAACTTGTAAAAAAGAAATTAAAAGAGTTTGAGGAAAATCACAAAGATTTATCAATAAATATCTCAAGAGATAGTTCAAAACCTGTAAATGATAGAATAAAAACAATTATTGCAAACATCATATTAGGACTTATTTTAGTTGGTCTTACGATGCATTTATTGATTAGTCCAAGGCTATCTTTGGTTATTATTATGGGAATTCCTTTCTCATTTGTATTAGGTCTTTTAGTTATAGAACAAGCTGGATATAGTCTAAATATGATATCTTTGATGGCTATGTTAATATCCCTTGGTATTGTCGTCGATGATGCAATTGTTGTAAGTGAAAATATACAACGTTATCTCGATGAAGGCTATGGCATAAATGATGCAGTTTTAAAAGGTACAAAAGAGATGTTAGCTCCTGTATTAATTGCTGCATTTACTACTATTTTTGCATTTTTACCAATGCTTTTAATAAGTGGAGAATTAGGAATGTTGATGAAGCTAATACCAATAGTTTTATCAGTTTTAATTTTCTCATCTTTAATAGAGTCTTTTATCTTTTTACCTTTACATGCAAAGCATATATTAAAAAGAAAAGAGAAGATGTTAGATTGGACGAAAGTATATAATTTTTATGAAGGAATATTACATAAAGTTATTCACTATAAAAAAACATTTTTAATTTTGTTTTTTATAACTATTCCTATTTTATCTTTTATTTTAATAAAAGCTAGTAGATTTCAAATGATGCCAGATATGGATACAAATAGATTAACTTTTTCTGTTAAACTTGATGAGTCAAAATCTTTGGAGCAGACAAATGAAATTTCAAAAAGATATGAAAATCTGCTTTTAGAACATAAAAAAGAGCTATTTATCAAAAATGTTGATGCAACAGTTGGTCAATACTCAAATATTGCAAGTGGAAGAGAACAAATAGAAAATGGATTTACTCTTGCTATTGAATTAGAAGATTTTAAAGATGATAACTTTTTACAAAAATATATAAATCCAGTTTTAAGTCTAAGTTTTGATTTTACGCAAAAAGAAAAGATTAGAACAATCGGTTCAAATGAGGCTATGAAAAAAATCAGAGCTTTAATAAATCCTTTAAATAAAGAGGAAAAAGTTGTTGATTTTAATATGGTAAAAAGAAGAATTGGAGTTGTAAATACAGATATTGAGATAAATTTAAATCATGAAGATAAAATGGTTTTATTAAAAAATATCAAAAAACTAAAAACTGCACTTGAGAAAATAAATGGAGTAAGAGATGTAACTGATAATACTCAGTTAGGAGAAGAGCAGTATAAATTTACAATAAATAATTATGGTTTAAATCTTGGATTAACAGATAGTGATGTTTCAACACAATTAGCAAACTATTTTATGGAAAAAGACCAATCCGATACATTTGATGCAGATGGTGTGATTGATATAGTAACCCAATCAAAATACAAAGATAGTTTAGATGATTTAAAACACTTTTTAATTGATATAGATGATAAGAAAGTTGAACTTCAAGAGGTAGTTAATTTTAAAATAGAGAGAAGTTTTGAAAAAATAGAGAAAGAAAATGGTCAAATACAGAAAAAAGTATATGCAAATGTAAACAAAGAAGTAACAAGTGCAAATGAAGTATTAGCACAAGTTGAGCCTTTGATAAAACAGATGCAAAATGAGGGATTAAAAGTATCTTATGGTGGAGAAAAAGAAAAAAGTGCACAAATGGCTAGAGATATGTTAAAGTCATTTATGGTTGGATTATTTTTAATTTTCTTAACATTATTGATAAATTTCCCATCATTTAAAAATGCATTTATTATTCTTTCTGTAATTCCTTTTACTGTTGTTGGTGCAATAGTAGGGCACTTTATAATGGGAATAAACATAAACTCCCAATCTTTAATTGGTATGATGGGACTTGCTGGAGTTGTTATTAATGATGGAATTATTATGTTAGACTTTTTACATAATACAAAAGATAGAGATGAGTTCTTTAAAAGAGCAAAACAAAGAGTTAGACCTATTTTAATTACATCAATTACAACTATTTTAGGACTTGCAACATTGATATTCTTCCCAACAGGTGAAGCTGTTATGTTACAACCAATTGCTGTTTCTTTAGGTTTTGGTATAGCTTGGGGAACTATTTTAAATTTAATTTATGTACCAGCACTTTATGCAACACTATTTAAAATAAGGGATTAAAATTGAAAAAAAGTATTATATTTTTATTAACACCATTTGTGCTTTTTGCACAAGTTTATATGGCAAAAATTGAGCCTTATGATGAGTTTACTATATATTCTCAAGCTTCAGGACAAATTGTAAAACTAGATAAAAGTGATGAGACAAAAACTGTATCAAAAGTATTGATTAAACAAGATGATTTGTTAGAAAGACAAAAGCTAAAACTTTATAAAACTCAATTAGAAGATAATAAAACAAAACTAAAACTAATGAAAGAAAACTATGCAAAGTTTTTACAAATTAGAGGTAAAAGTAAAGTTGATAAAGATGAAAAATATTATGAAATTTTAGATTTACAAATAAGTATAAACTCACTTGAAATGTCTATAAAAGAGCTTGAAGATACTATTAGAAAAAAAACAATAAGAGTTAAAAATCTATATATCAAAGAGTTCTTAGTAAATAAAGGTGATTATGTTTCAACAGGAACACAACTAGCAACTGCTTATGATACAACAAAATCAAAACTTATAGTTTATGTAAGTGAGGATGATTATAAAAATATAAAAAGTAAAAAAGTACTAATCAATAATCAACAATCAATTGCATATGTTGAAAAAATAGATAAAACACTTGATGAAAAATATGTATCAGCACATAAAGTTACAATAGTTATAAATAATCCTAATTTCGGAAAAGTTCTTAGTGTGGAGTTTGTTAAATGAGAAAACTAATAGCTTTAGTTTTAGTTTCAACTTTTGTTTTTGCTCAAGATAAAGATGTATTATCAAACACAAAAAAGCAGATAATAGATTTAAAAGATAAGCAAATTAAACAAAAAGAGAAGACAAATAAGTATGATTGGATTACAGATATTACGATAAATGGTTCAGTAAATAAAGATAATGATGATATAAAATCAAAAGATTACTCAATCTCTTTATCTCAAGACATATTTAGATTTGGGGGAATTTCTTCTCAAATGCAATATGCAAAAGAGTTAAGAAAACTTGAACAACTTGATTTGAAAAGAGATACAAGAAGTGATTTAAATAGTTTGTACTCTTCTTTGATTGATATAAAAATAGATGAGATTCAATTAAAACAAAATGTTTTAAATTTGGAAAATAGCCAAATAGATGTGGAACACAAAAAGTCTGAATATGATAATGGTGAAGTTGGTATTACAGATTTAAATGATGCAATTATGACTAGAAATAATCTTAGTGATTCACAAAAACAAATTGAACTATCAAAACTTGAAAATGTAAAAAATATAAAGTTATATACAAATAGTAGTTATGACAAAATAACAATTCCTGATGTAAAAATGATAAGCAAAAAGTTCTTTTTAGAAAAGTCAACTTCTGTTAATTATGCAAAAGTAAATACAAAAGTAAATAAAGAGTTATATAATATAAAAAAGAGTGATTATCTACCAAAATTGAGTGTTGATGCACGTTATGGATATTCAAAAACTGATATTATAGAAGGTGATGATTCTTATAATTATGGACTTAGTATTTCTATGCCATTAAGTTATACGTCAAATAATGATATTGAACAAAAAAGATTAGATTATTTGATTAGTAAACAAGAGTTAAATGATGAAATAGTAAGTGCAGAAGTTACATATGAAAAAGCAATTTTAAATATTAAAAATTATGAAGATAGAATAAAACTAGCACAACAAGATATCAAGTTATATTCACAACTACTACAAGTAAATCAAGATGAATATAATGCTGGTTATAAAACTATTGATGATGTTACAACTATTAAAAACTCGATGAAAATAAGACAGCTAGATATAAAAACATATAAATTAAATATAAAAAAGCAAATACTTAGTTTATATTTTGCAATAAATTAGATTTAGATACAATGTCAATCAAATAAGGAGTATTATGGCTGGATTATTAGGCTATTTATCAATGTTATCAGATGATATTAGTTCAATTGCAACTAAAACAATGGTAACAGCATCTAAAACATTTGCCACGTCTTTTGATGATATTGGTTTACTTTTTGATGACATTGCAACATATACAAAACTTGCAACTGTAAAATCAACAGGATTAGTAATTGATGACTTAGCAGCAATTGCAAGTTTTACAAATGAGACAACTTCTGATATTTTAAAAAAAGAGTTAAGTAACGCAAATGATGTAAATGAGTTAAAAGAAAATATAAAAAAACTCTCAAAACAACAGCAAGATGAAGTTAAAAAAGATTTAGAAAATATTAGACAAACTGCTATAAAAGAAGCAAAAAGAAAAGCTGCAAAAAGAGAACTTCCTATTGTTTATAAAATTGCTATTGGAAGTTTGAAAAATAAGATTATAATTATTCCTATTGTATTGATTTTGAGTTTTTTCTTACCTTGGATGATTTCACCTATTTTAGTTCTTGGTGGAGCTTATTTAGCATTTGAAGGTGTTGAGTCAATCTTGGAAAAATTAGGCAAAACAAATCACCATAAAGAAAATAGTAGTGAAGATAGTTTAAGTTCTGCAAAATTAGAAGATAAAAAAGTAAAAGGTGCTATAAAAACAGATTTTATTTTATCTTTTGAAATTATTGTAATTACTCTTAGTTTAGTAGAAAATAGTGAGTTTATCACAAAATTAGCTGTTCTTTTAGCAATAGGATTTATCGCAACTGTTTTTGTATATGGTGTTGTAGGTATTATTATAAAATTAGATGATATTGGATTTTACTTACAAGAAAAAAGTAGCAAAGTTTTACAAAAAATAGGTGATGCTTTTGTAGCTTCAATGCCAAAAATTATTAAAACTATATCAATTGTGGGAACAGTTGCAATGCTTGCCGTTGGTGGAGGAATTATAGCTCATCAATTACATTTATTAAACTTTTTACATGAAATAGAAAAGATTAAATACTTAGGTATTATTACTATATTTTTAAGTGAGATAGTTTTAGGTTTAGTTGTTGGATATTTTATTGTAAAAATTGAGCCAATATTTGTTAGCTTATTTAAAAAAAATAAGTCTTAATCATATCAGCAAGAATATATAACATCAAAAGAGTAAATATTATTTTATTGTAGTTCATAAAATATATTATACCATTTGATTGTTATATCTAATTTGATGTAATTTTTTCTCCATATGAACTGTTTGTAATTTATCTTTTTCATCAAGTGTTATTTCAAAGCCCATCTTACTCCAAAAATTAAAACCACCTGGTAAAAAATAGTGAGTATGTAAATACATCTTCTCATAACCGTTTTTTTCAGCAAAAGTAGAAGCTAGATTTAAAAGTCTTGATGCGACACCACATCTTCTATATTTCTCATCGACATAGCATCTGCCTATTTCTGCGATGTTTTTTTGATTGTATCTATTTTTTAAACTTGAAATTCTATTATCATATTTTGAGATACTAATTGCTGCTATTATTTGTCTTTTTTCATTGTAAGAAACAAAAAAAGCATTCGTATCTTTCTGATTTATTAGTACTCCCATCTTTTCATAAAGATTTTTATATTGTGAGTTTGATATACGTTGTTTATAGTGCTTCATATATTCATTTATAATAAAATCTTTTGTTGGTTTTTCTAAGTGTTTATAAACATACGAAAAGTTTATACTATTTATTCTTCTCACTTTTTTCCTTTTTTTAAAGTAATACAATAGAGTTTAATAACTCTTTTGTATAAGGGTGTTTTGCTTCTTTTAATTGTGTTGATTTTATTGATTCAACAACCTGACCTTTATATAAAACTTTGATATTTTCACATAAAGCAGTTGCTACTTCTAAATCGTGTGTAATTAAAAAATATCTTAAGTTCTTTTTTTCTTTTAACTCTTCTAAAAGTTGAATAATTTTTACTTTTGTTGAAATATCTAAAGCACTTAATGCCTCATCAAGTATTAAAAAAGAAGGATTTGATAATATAGCTCTTAATATACAAACCCTTTGAATTTGTCCTCCACTTAGTTCGTGTGCAAACTTTTCTAAAATATCATTGTCAAGGTCTAATTTTTTTAAATATTGTTCTAATTTATCAAAAGATATTTTTTTTGAACTATTCCAAAATGGCTCATCAAGAATTTGTTTTATTGTAAATATTGGATTTACTGAACTTCTATAATCTTGAAAAACAACAGATACTTTTTCCTCATCTAATACAATTTTGCCTTTTGTTGGTTTTTCAAGATTTAATATTAGTTTTGAAAGTGTACTTTTCCCACTTCCACTCTCTCCTACAATTGCAAGACTTTCACTACTGTTCAACTCTATATTTATATTTTTTAAAACATTAATTTTATTATATGTTTTTGTAAGATTTTCTATTTTAAGCATTTTAAAAACCTTTTTGAAAACTCTTTTTGTGTTGAATTTAAATATTTTGCATAAGTGCTATTATCTTCTACAATCTCACCATTCTTAAAATAAATTGTTTTATTTGAAATATATGAAATAATAGCTAAATCATGTGATACAAAAATGATTGTTTTATCTTTTATATTTTTAAATATCTCAACTATTTGTTTTTGATTTATTGTATCTAGTGCTGATGTTGGCTCATCTGCTATTATTATGTTTGTATCTTGCAGTAATGCAATAGCAATCATAACTCTTTGAAGTTGTCCTCCACTTAGTTCATTTGGATAACTTTTTAGAACTTTTTCGCTATTTTCTAATCCTACTTTTTTTAGAAAATATTTACATTTTTCTAGTTTTTGTTTTTTATTTGATTTCTCTTTTATACTTTCAAACATATGCTCTTTTATTGTAAACATTAAATCAAAAGCACCCATTGCTTCTTGTAAAACTACACTAAAATTCTCTCTTATTTGTTTTTCATTTTTTATAATCTCTTTGCCATTTAGTTTGATACTTCCTTTAAGTTTTAAGTTTGAACCTAAAAGATTTAGTATTGCTTTACAAGTAAGGGATTTTCCACTTCCACTTTCCCCTGCAATTGTCAAGATTTCATTTTTATTTACATCAAAAGAGATATCTTTTAGTAATACTTTTTTTGAGGAACTATCTTTTATTTGTAGATTTTTTATTTGTAAATAATTCATACCTCATCCTTTACTTTTAAATGATAAGTAGGGTCAAGTGCATCTCTTATACAATCTCCTAAAAAGTTAAAAGAAGCAACTACAATTAGTATCATTATTCCAGCAGGCAACATCATATATGGATTTATACTCATTAACTCTTTTGCTTCATTTAACATAATTCCCCATTCACAAGTTGGTGCTTGAACACCCAAGCCAAGAAAAGATAAAGCTGATATACTTAGTATAATAGTTCCTACATTTAAAGTTGCAAGCATAGCAACATCACTTAATATTAAAGGAATTAGGTGTTTTCTTAAAATCATTGTTTTAGGTATATTTAAAACCTTTGAATAGTAAATAAAATTTGTATTCATATGAGTTATACAAAATGTATATATCATTCTTGTGTACCAAGCAACTTTTGAAACAATTGCTGCAATAATAATATTTTCAATTCCTGTACCAATTAAACCAACAATTGCCAACATCATTAATTCACTAGGAAAAGATAATAAAATATCACAAGCTCTTAATATTATGTTTTTTAAACTATTTGAAAATATAGCAATTACTGCAAAAAATACTCCAACTAATACAGTTATAAACATTGCAAAAAGTGCATAAAAGACAGTTGTTCTAATTCCATAAATTAGTCTTGAAGCTATACATCTTCCAAGATGGTCTGTACCTAAAGGGTATTGTAAACTAAAAGATAAAAGTTTATTTTCTAAGTTTACTTCATATGGATTATTTGGTGAGATTATAGGTGCAAATATTCCAGCTACAATGATTGTAAATATAATTATAATACTAAGAAGTGCTACTTTATCTTTAAGTAGTTTTTTTAAAAATAGTCTATTCATCTAAACTGCTTTACTCTTGGGTCATATTTTTGAACCCAAATATCTGCTATTAGATTAAAGATTATAAATAGTATTGCCATAAATAAAACATATGATTGAATAATAGGATAATCTCTTACAAATATTGCATGAACACACACTCTTCCAAGTCCTGGAAGTGCAAAGATATTCTCAATTATTACTGTTCCTGCTAATAGTCTTGGAATAGACATATTTAAAGCAACAATAAAAGGAGTTATAGCATTTCTTACTTGATGTTTTATAAGTGCATATTTACTTATACCTCTTGCTTTTGCATACATCATAAATAAAGAGTTTTTTGTTTGTATTATGGAGTTTCTTATAATTCTTACAAATGTAGAAATATATGTTATTGCTAAAGTTACTGAAGGTAAAACTAAACTACTAAAACCACTAAATCCATTTGATGGAAAGATATTATAATAGTATGCAAAAGAGTAAATTAATAGTAAAGCAAGCCAAAAACTAGGAATTGCAGTTGTTGTAAAAATAAGAGCTCTTACAATCTTATCAAAAAGAGTGTTTTCATATAAAGCACACAAAACACCAATAATAAAACCAAAAACTATTATTAGAAAAATAGAGAATAAACTTAAGTATAAAGTGATAGGAAAAGCTTCTAATAACTCATCAATTACTGGCTTTTTATTTTCATAACTTATTCCAAAATCACCTTTTATTAAGTTATTTAGCCAAGAGAAGTATTGATTTATCAAAGGCTTATCTAATCCTAACTCTTTTCTTGTAAGTTCAATTGCTTCTTTTGTAACTGTAATATTGTTTACTCTTAGTGATACTTCTGCTGGATCACTTTGATTTATATTTACAAGTGTAAAACATATAACAGTTACACCTAAAAGTAAAGGAATAATTAAAAGTACTTTTTTTAATAAAAATTTACTCATTTGCTCTTTTCAAAATACATTTTTTCAAATGGAATTTCATATTGAGAAAGATTGAATCCAACATCTTTTAACTTTGGATTGAATACAACTTTTGTTCTTGAATAACTAATAGGAATATATACATCTTCTTTATGAATATAAGAGAATATATCTTTATATAGTTTTGCTCTTTTTAAATCATCTGTTTGTATTAAAATATCTTCTATTGTTTTATCTAACCATGCTTTTCTTTCTAACCCTAACTGTGCTTGATAATCTCCATGTGCAGGAATTCTCCATGATGAAATAAATGATTGTGGGTCATAAGGAACACCCCAAGAAAGTGAGTATTGTAAATCAAAATCTCCACTTTTTTGTCTATCTAAAAATGTCTGTTTCTCTTCACCTATTATTTGAAGTTTTATTCCAATATCTTTTAAGTTACTTTGAATATATTCGCTTATTGTTTTTTCTTGTGCATTATTTGCATTATAGTATAGTTTTAAAACTAATTGTTTTCCATCTTTTTCTCTTATATTTGTACTTTTATTTAAAAGCCAACCATCATTATCTAAAATCTTTTTTGACATAGATATATCAAAAGTTTTAACTGGTAAATCTATATTACAATAAGGAGTTGTTTTTGAAAATAGTGTATTTGCAACTGTTTCTTTATTATTTAATATACCTTTTATAATAGCTTGTTTGTTTATTGCATGTTCTAGTGCTTTTCTTACTTCTAAATCTTTTGTTATTTCTCTTTTTGTATTTATTAAAATTGCTCTTGAAGCAATGGGATTGCTAAGTTCTGTTTTTACTTTATTACTCTTTTCAAGCATTGTAAAAGCATCTAAATTTATCATATCTCCATCAGAACCAAATATTAAATCAATCTCACCTTTTTGTAAAGATAGTAAAATAGATTGATGATTTGGAATAACTCTCCATTTGATTTTTTCAATTTTAGCTTTATTTTTCCAGTAGTTTTCATTTTTTACAAATAGTGCATAATCATTTTTTTTATGCTCTTTTAAAATCCAAGCTCCCGTTCCTACATAACATTTCACACCATCTTTTGTTTTATCATTTTTAAAGCAGTTTGTTGAAATAAATCTAAATGGTCTTGTCATTGCTAATTCTGTTAAAGTAGGGTAATAAGCATTTTTAAGATTTAACTCAAATGTAAACTTATCTATTACTTTTGTACTTTTTATTTGATTTACTAATTCAAGCCAAGCGTGTCTTGCTTTGTTTTCTAATATTGCATCAAAATTCTTTTTTACAATATTTGCATCAAAAACTAAACCATCAGAAAACTTTACATCTTCTCTTAATTTAAATATATATGTTTTTCCATCATTTGTAATCTTCCAGCTTTTTGCAAGATTTGGTTTTATTCCATCATTTGTATTTATAACTAAAGATTCAAATACCATATTTTGTGCTGCCATTTCACCAGAATAAAGGTGTGGATTTATATCTCTTATATCTTTTGTACTTGCATATATAAGTTCATCTTTTTTAATACTATTTTCTTTAGATTGACAAGCACTAAAAAAAACTAATATTAAACAAAAAGTTAATATTTTAGTTATTGATTTCATAGGTTCTCTTTTTAAATTTTTGAAATTATATTAATTTTTAATTACACTGGTATAAGATATTTTATATCTTATGTATTTTTAGGACAATTTTAATTTAATGACAGAATATGTAACTATTTCAGTCAAAAAAGATTTTTTTACTTAAACTTTACAAAAAATATACAATTAATATTTCATTCTAATAATTATTTTGATAACATCAACTGATTATCGTTTTGAAGGGGTATTTTTTTTGTTTAGAAATCAGCTTTTCGTTAAAATCTTACTTATTTTTACTCTACCTGCATTAGGAATTTTATATTTTAGTTCGTTACTTGTATATGAAAAAATTGATACTTTAAGTGATATTTCTAATATTCAAAAAAATGTAAAATATATAACAAATGTAGAAAAACTAATTGATTCAATAGATAAAGAAAGAGCATACTCTACGATATCATATATAAATAATGATTTTAAAAATAAGATGATAGAACAAAGAAAAATTACAAACAGTGTCTATCAAAAATACTTAGATGATATAAAAGATAATAGTTCACTTTTAACATCTTTTCATATTCAAGAAAAATTTCACAAATTTGCTTTTTTTAGAGAACAAATAGATAATAAAAAAGTTACACCTTTTAAAATAGTTGATACTTATTCAGCTTTAAGTGAGAGTCTGCTTCAAAGTTTACATAGAGTTCAACCTATAAAATATGCATTGAAATTTAATTCAAAATTTAATCATATAGTAAATTTATTAAATGCTAAAGAGCAAGTAAATTTAGAAAAACTTCTAGTTACGATATTTATTTTTGATAATAATATATCAAAGCAAAGATACAAAGAGCTAATTCATATATATACGAAAGAAGATGTTTATACAAAACAGTATTTATCTAAACTAAGTGTTCAAGACTTAGAAGTTTATAATAAAATAGTTAGTCTATCTTTACATAAAAAAATACAAACTATTAGAAATAATTTAGAAGAACTAATTATTTCAAAAAAACTAACATATAAAGCTTGGTGGGATATCTCAAATCAAAAAATTGAGCAGTTACAAAAACTTTATAGTTATCTAAGTAAAGATGCAAAAGAGTTAGCAAAGCAAAAACAAGACTCTGCAATAACTTCACAAATTATAAGTCTTACTTTTCTTCTTGTTTGTTTTGTAACTTTAATAAGTCTTTTATTTGTTTTAAAAGCAGTAGTATTCAATCAACAAAAAAACTTTAATAAACTAAGTAAACAACAATCAATATATAAAGTATTGAGTAAATTAAATAAAGTAATTTTAAAAATAAAAAGTAGAAAAAAACTATTTCAAAAACTTTTAAAAATTATAACAAAAGACTCAAATATTTGTTTGGGAATGATATATACAGTAAAACAGTCTCAAATGAAATTAATCTTTACAAATGGAAATTTGAAAGATGAGGTTACTTTAGATACTCAAAATGACGCTTTGATAAAAAAAGCCATTTTAAGTAAGAAAAATATTATAAGAAATACAGAACTTCTACAATCTTGTAATATTAAAGATGAAGATATTAAAAAACATAGTATTAAATCTATGGGAATTTTCCCTATTTATAAATTTAATAAAGTTGTATCAATAGTTGTTTTATATTCAAAAAAAGAGAACTTCTTTGATAATGAAGTAATTATTTTATTTAATAAAGTATTACTAGATATAGAGTATGCTTTAGAAAAAATCGAATATGAAAAAAATAAAGCAAAACAAGAACAACAACTAACAATTGCAGCTTATGCTTTTGAATCAAATGAGCCTATGATTATTACAAATAGTCAAGCAAGAGTAATAAATGTAAATCAAGCTTTTTGTAATGTTATGGGATATAAAAGAGAAGATATCGTAGGTCAAAATCCAAGTATTTTTAAATCAGATGAACACTCACCTGAGTTTTATGAAGTTATGTGGAACTCAATAATTCAAAATGGAACTTGGTCTGGAGAGATTTATAATAAAAAGAAAAATAACGAGTTAGTTCCATTAAAAGCTACAATAACAGCAATAAAAGATAAAGATGGAAGTGTAAAACACTACTTATCTCAATACAATGATATAAGTGAACAAAAATTAAAACAACAATATTTAGAGTATCAAGCAACACATGATAACTTAACAACATTGCCTAATAGATTGCTATTGTTAGATAGAATAGAACATACATTAAGTAAAGTTGAGAGATATAAAACATATGCTGGTATTATTTTTATTGACCTTGATAATTTTAAAGCGATAAATGATACTATGGGACATGAAACTGGAGATATCTTACTTAAAAAAGTTGCAAAAAAACTTCAAGAAACAGTTAGAAATGAAGATACAATTTCAAGAATTGGTGGTGATGAGTTTATTGTCTTGGCTGATACTTTGGGACTAGATAAAGCAAGTGCAAAAAATAATGTACAAATTTTAGCTTCAAAAATAAAAGGTGCATTAAATGATATAAAAACTATCAATGGTCATGAAAATATCTCTACACCAAGTATTGGAATAACTCTATTTAATGATAATACTTTTAGTGTAAAAGAGCTTATAAAACAAGCTGATACTGCTATGTATATGGCAAAAAGAGCTGGTAAAAATACTATCTCATTCTTCGAATAATAATAAAATATAGTCAAATCTAAATAAATTTTTAACATAAACTGTATAAAAACTACTAATTATAATTAAACTGTAACAACAATAAAAAAACGTCACGTTCAGTTCCTTTTGAAGAGTTAAAATGGCAAATATAATTTTTTAACAACAGTTAAATTAAAGGAAAGAGACAATGGGGAAATTAGGCATAAAGACAAAACTATTGATTTTGATATTTATCAGTGTTGGTATATCTTTTGCAATCTTGGGCTATAAAAATGCTACAAACTCTTATAACTCAAAGTTTACATTAGTAAAAAACAAAGAATCAAATACAGCAATTAATATATCTGAGTATTTAGATATATATTTTAAATCAAAAATTGTAGTTGTAAATTCAATTGCAAATGATTTAGTTAATGAAGAAATGAGTATTCATAATAAAAAGATATTTAATCTTTTAGATTTAGGAAATAGAGCAGGGGAGTTTGGTCTATTTTTTATAGGTTTTACAGAAAATGGGAATGAAGTTAAATCCGGTGGAAAAACTTTAACATGGGAAAAAGATAATTTTGATGCAAGAAAAAGACCTTGGTTTAAAAAAGCTGTTGAAAAAAGAGATATAGGTGTTACAAAACCATATTGGGGAAAAACACTAAATACTTATGTAATTACACTTTTTAAACCTATTATTAAAGATGGTGAATTAATAGCTGTATTAGGTGCTGATATTCCTCTTGATTTATTAATCAAAAAAGTATCAAATGCAGATGTAATTGAAGGTGGTTATGCTTATGTTGTTGACCATGATGGAGAGATATTAATTCATAAAAATAAAAAATTAATAGGTAAAACTTCAAAATTTAAAAATAATATTGCTAAAAAAGATAGAGGATATGTTGTTGAAAAAGAAAATGATATGGAACAACATATATTCTTTAGTAAAATTAAAACTTTAAATTGGGATATTGTAATAAAAGTAGATGAGCATAGTATTTTTGATGAACTTGATAAGGAACTTAGAAATACTATTATTTTATTTATTATTTTATTAGCAATTATTTTATCTATTTTATTTGTCTTCTTAAATAGAGCCTTAGCTCCATTAGATAGATTTGAAAATGGTCTTGAATCATTTTTTATGTATTTAAAAGGTGATAAAGACAATGTTGAAAAACTAAATATTCAAACAAATGATGAATTTGGAAAAATGGGTAAAGTAGTAGATGAACAAATGATGTTAGTAGAATCATCACTTAAAGAAGAGAGAGCTTTAATTGAAGATGTTAAAAGAGTTGTTCACTATATTAAAGAGGGTGACTTATCACACAATGTATCAAAAAACTGTTCTAATAAATCATTAAATGAGTTAAAAGATATTTTAAATGATATGATTTGTGCAGTTAGAGGAAATGTAAATGCTGATTTAGTTGAAATAAGAGATGTTCTTGAAAAATACTCAAAATTTGACTTTACTCATGAAATTACAAATCCAACAGGTGAAATTGCTAAAAAAATCAATGAGTTATGTGACATTATTACTGTTATGTTACAAACAAATAAAAAGAATGGTGAGTTATTAAATGATAATTCAAATATTTTACTAGACAATGTTAAAAAATTAAATAGAGCGGCAAATGATACAGCAGTATCATTAGAAGAGAGTGCATCTGCATTAGAAGAAGTTACAAATACTGTAATTGCTAATACACAAGATATTCAAACTATGGCTACATACTCAAATGAGTTAGGTGTAGCAATTAATGAAGGTGAAAAACTTGCAAGTGAAACAGTAGTTGCAATGGATGATATTAATGAAGAGACTAAACTAATTGAAGAAGCAATTACAGTGATTGACCAAATTGCATTCCAAACAAATATCCTTTCACTTAATGCAGCAGTTGAAGCAGCAACAGCTGGTGAAGCAGGAAAAGGATTTGCAGTAGTTGCACAAGAAGTAAGAAACTTAGCTTCAAGAAGTGCAGAAGCTGCAAAAGAGATTAAAGAGCTTGTAGAAAAAGCAACTTTAAAAACTCAAAATGGAAAAGTTATAGCTGATAATATGATTGATGGATACAAAAAATTAAGTACGAATGTTGATAAAACAACAACTTTAATTGATAGTATTTCAACTGCTTCTAAAGAGCAAAGAACTAGCATAGAGCAAGTAAATGAGATGATTACAAAAATAGATCATCAAACACAACAAAATGCTTCAATTGCTACTGATACTCAAAATGTAGCAATAGGAACATCAAATATAGCTCAAGAGATTTTAAAATCAGCAAGTGATAAAAAGTTTAACGAGTAATAAAAAAGGGGAAAAGATATCTCTTCTCCCCTTCTTCTTTTAAGTAATCTAAATAAAATCTAAAAAATTATAATCTATTCTCTAAATTTCTTTTGATTAACAGTGTGAAGAATTTGTTGTGCAACTTTTGAAGTATTTACAGCAATATCATGTGTTTGTGTTGCAACTGATGCATTACTTTGTGTTTGTTGGTCAAGTCTAGTAATTACATCATTAATTTGTTCAATACTTGTTCTTTGCTCTTTTGATGCTGTTGCAATGTCATTAATCGCTTCAGTAGTTTTTGCTATATTTTCATTTAATTTCATATAACCTTTTATCATACTATCTGCAATTTGTTTACCATTGTCTGTTTTAAGTGTTGCGCTCTCAACTAACTCTTTTATCTCTTTTGCAGCTTCTGCACTTCTACTTGCAAGATTTCTTACTTCTGCTGCAACTACTGCAAATCCTTTTCCTGCTTCACCAGCTGTTGCTGCTTCAACTGCTGCATTAAGTGAAAGGATATTTGTTTGGAATGCAATTTGGTCAATAACTGTAATTGCTTCTGCAATTGCTTGTGTTTGCTCATTTATCTCATCCATAGATTTAACTGTTGAGTTTGCTAAATTATTACCTTCTGAAATAGATTCTCTTAACTCTTCTGAGTGACTTGACATATCTGAGATTCTATTTGTGTTATTGATAATTGTACTTGTAATCTCTTCAACTGCAGCTGCTGTTTCTTCTAAAGAAACTGCTGTTTCATTTGAAGCTTTATTTAATTTATCAACATTATGTAAAAGTATTTTTGAATTATCATCTAATTCAACACCATTGATTTTATTCTCTTTTAGCATTTCTGTGATAATTGAACATAAATTATTTAATCCTCTTGATACTTTTCCATCAGGATTATTAATCATATTTGTAAAGTCAAGATGTGAATACTCTTCTAATACAGTTAAAATAGGATTAATATCACTATTTACATTTGCATTGATATTTGTAATCATTTGATTTAAAATATCTTTTAAATCATTTAATGCTTTATTTGAAGTGTTTGCTTTTACTAAAATATCAAGTTTTCCATTGTTAATATGGTTTACAACAGATTTAACTTCTTCAATTAAAGCTCTATCTTCATCTAAGCCTTTTGAAATTTGTTTAATCTCTGCATTTATAACTCTTCCCATATTTCCAAATTCGTCATTTGTTTTTATGTTTAGTTCTTTTGCAACACTCTCTTCACCTTTTAAATATTTAAAGAAAAATTCAAGACCATCTTCAACATCTTTTAAAGGAGCTAATAATTTTGTCATAGCATAAAATAAAATTAGAAGAATAACTATAAGCAACGTAGTATATAAAAGTGCATCTTTTATAATATTTACAATAATTTCATCAATAATCTCTTCTTTGTCAAGTTGAACTAGTACATTCCAATTTGCTACTGGAACTTTGCTATATGAAGCAAGTACATCTTTATCTTGGTAAGTAGCTTCACCAAATCCATTTTCTTGACCTTTTATTGATTTATATACATTACTTTGTTTGTTTAGAAGTTTTTTATCATTGTGAATAAGTATTTTTCCATTTTCATCAAGTAAATATGCAAAACCAGTTTTTTTGAATTTTACATTTAAAATTGTATCAACAATAGTATCAATAAATATATCTGAACTTACTACTCCTACAAGTTTTCCTTCTCTCATAAGTGGGTAAAATACAGAAACAACAAGTTTTTTAGTAGTAAAATCAACATATGGTGGAGTAACTCCTCCTGTTTTCATCTCTACTGCTTGAGTATACCAATCTCTTTTTCTAGAATCATAAGTAGTTGTTTGAGGTGTTCTTTTTGTACCATCAGACATTAAAAAATTACCATTTGCTTCATATCCAACATATACTGCAACAAAGTTTCCAGATTTAGAACCAAGTCTTAGTTTATTTTCAATATCTTTATTATCGATAGTTAATTCATCAATATTTTGTGGAAGTTCATCTGCAACAGCTTTTAATATTGTTATTTTTGATTGTAAATAACCCTCAATATATTTAGAACTTTGTTTTGATAAATCTATCTCTTTTTGTTTTAAACTATCAAAGTGAATATTGTATTCAGTTTTTAAACTATTTACACCTAAGATGGCAAACGAGATTGTAATTGATATTAGTAATAAAATCAAAATCTTAGATTTTATGCTACCCTTTTTCATAACACTCCTTACTTTTATTATTATTTAATAAATATATCATATTTTGGTAGCATTTTTTATATAATTTTGATAATTATGAGAAAATTAAGCAAAAAAAAAGGTCAAAGTTTAAAACTTTGACCTTTTATAGACGTTATTATAAAATCTGTAGTTTTATAAATTATCCTAAGAATGGGTTTGCATATAATGCGATCATCGCAATAACTAATGCATAAATAACTTGAGCTTCGATCATCGCTAATGCAATGAACATAGTAGTCATTAATTTTCCACCTAATCCTGGGTTTCTAGCAGTACCAGCGATTGTTGCAGCAGCAGTGTTACCCATACCAATAGCACCACCTAATGCAGCAAGACCAAGACCAATACCTGCAGCAACTACAGAGTAAGCTTTTAAAGTTTCGTTTGCAACTGAACCATCAGCAGCGAAAGCAGCACCAGCAATAGCTAGCATTAAAAGAACGATTTTTTTCATTCTATATTCCTTATTATATATTTTTTACAAAGTCCGTTCGGCTTACGTAAATTCAAATAAAATTTGAACCCATAGACACATAAATGCGACCTATGTCCCTACTTATCACTTCGTATTGGCTCGAATTATACATCATTATATTTTAAAACTTTATTAGATGTGTAAGAAAAATTTAAATTTTTACTTTTAGTAACAATTACTACATTTTTTTATACTAAAATATAAAACTTTTAAACAAAATTATATGTAGTAATAAATTTGATTTACTAATTTAGTTTTTGTTTTAATTGATGTATAATCAAACGACAAAAAATTAAAGGACTAATATGAAAAAAGTTTTTCTGTTTTTTCTTGCTTCAATCCTTATATTTCTAGGATTAGTTTATGGACTTTTATTTACTCCAACTGGAAACTCTGTTGTAGCTTCATATATTCAAAATAGTGTAAATGAAAAACTAACACAAGCAAATTTTGAAGTTGAAGAGTTCTCTTTAACAACTAGCAAGATTAAGTTTATAGCAAATATTGACTCAAATTCAAAAGTTAATATTTCAGGTGATTTAGCGCTTTTAGATAAAAGTGTAGATTTAAATTATGAAGTAAATATAAAAGATTTGTCAAAGTTACAAAAATTTACTAATCAAAAATTAAATGGAAGCTTTTTTACAAAAGGTAGTGTAAAAGGTGACCAAAAGCTTGTAGATATAAAAGGTATTACTGATGTTTTTGGAAGTGATACAAATTATGATGCAAAACTTGTAAATTTTAAACCAACACAAGTAAACTTATTAGTAAACAAAGCAAAAATTGAAAAACTTCTTTATACTTTAGACCAACCAATTTATGCACAAGGTTTATTAAACGTAAATGCTAAAATCAAAAATGCTAATTTAGATACATTAGATGGAATTATTGCAACTGTTATCACAGATGGTAAAGTAAACAATAAAATAGTAAATACTGCATTTAATCAAAAACTAAAATCATTGATTAATTTTAAAGGTGATATTGTTACAAATCTTGAACCAAATAAAGCAATATCTAAAATTGATTTTTTTACTACACCTGCAAATGTTTTTGTAAAAGAAGCAACAGTTGATTTAAAAACTATGAAAATAAATAGTGATTATTTAGTAAGTATTGCAGATTTATCTAAACTTTATGACTTTACTCAAACAAAAATGAGAGGAGCAATAAATTTAGATGGTAATATTGAAAAAACTGCAAAAGATTTAAAAGTTGATGGAAAATCAAATCTATTAGCTGGAAATCTTAATTTCAATTTAGTAAATGATGATTTAAAAGCAAATATCAAAGGTATTGATTTAAGAAAATTAACTCATATGATGTATTATCCAGATTTCTTTACTTCTAAAGCAAATGCTGATGTAACTTTCAATACAAAATCACAAAAAGGTAATATTGATGCAAAATTATTAAATGGTCAGTTCTTAGCAAATGAGTTCTCAACTTTAATTAATACATTTGCAAAATTTGATATTACAAAAGAGGTTTATGAAGAGATTGACTTAAAATCAAATATTGATAAAAAAGTTATAAACTCAGTTATTAATATGAAAAGTAAACTTACACAAATTGATGTACCAAAAAGTAAAATTGATTTAAACAAATCAACAATAGATGCACAAATCCAAACTAAACTTAAAGGTATTGAGTTTAATACAGTTGTTTCAGGAGACTTAAATAGTCCAAAAGTTTCTGTAGATACAACACAACTTTTGAAACTAAAAATAAAAAAAGAGGGACAAAAGTTTATAGATAAAAATAAAGATAAACTAAAAGAAAAACTAAGAGAAAAACTAGGAGCCGAAGCTGGTGGTCAAACAGCTGATGATATTATAAATGGCTTCAAAGCTTTTTTTGGAAATAACTAAAAATAAAACAGAGTTTTTACTCTGTTTTTCTACAAAATAACAAAAATTTAATCATTTTGATAATCATTGTCATTTTTAAGTAACATTTAAACTATCTTTCGATTTAATTTCATATTGATAATAAATATTAAAATTAAAACAAAGGAAACTTAAATGGCATTTTCAAAATCGAAAATATTTGTTGTATCACTTTCGTTTGCTGCTGCAATGGCATTAACTGGATGCGCTACTTCAAACCATAGTACAGAAACTAAAATTCAAAAAGAGATAACTGCTCATAGTTTACTTTCAACATATGCAAATATCGCATTAGCAAATTATAAAGATGCATTAAAAGATGCAAAAACTTTAGATAAAGCAATTGAAAGATTTGCAAAAAATCCTACTCAAATCAATTTAGAAGATGCAAAAGCTGCTTGGTTACAATCAAGAGAGACTTATGGACAAACTGAAATCTTTAGATTATCAAATGGTCCAATTGATGCAGAAGAGGGTTGGGTTGCTAATGCATATGGTGCATTAGAAGGACAAATCAATGCTTGGCCTTTAGATGAAAATATGATTGATTATACTATTGATGCAAATGGTAAAAGAACATCAGGGAATATTATAGATACAAAAGGTAAATTTAACCCTGGTGGAGAAGAGAGTACAACTGTTGATGTAAATAATATTACAGTTGATTCATTAACTGCTTTAAATGAAAACGGTGGAGAAGCAAATGTTTCTACTGGTTATCATGCAGTTGAGTTCTTATTATGGGGACAAGACCAAGATTATTCAAACTTTGTAAAAGATTCTGTAACTCATGGGCCATTAACAGCTGGTCAAAGACCATTAAGTGATTTTACTTCAGATAAAAATGCTCAAAGAAGATTAGATTATTTAAAAGCAGCAAGCAAAAAAATAGTTGATGATTTAACTGTTGTTACAAGTGCTTGGGAAAAAGACTTAAATGGAAACACAGGTTTATATAGAGCTGCTTTCTTAGGTAAATTAACTGGTGCAAATGCATCAAAAAATCTATCTTCAAAAGATGCTTTAAGACAAGTTTTTGCAGGTATGGGTGTATTTGCTAAATCAGAATTAGCAAATGAAAGAATTGCAGTTGCAGTTTTAACACCAAGTGAAGAAGATGAGCACTCTTGCTTCTCTGATAATACTCATAGAGATATTTATACAAACTATCTTGGATTTAAAAATGTTTTATTTGGAACATACAATGGAAGAAGTTATGGTAAGGCTATGATTGATACTGTTGATGCAAAAACAAAACAAAAAATACTTGATTTAATGACTTCAATAGAAGAAAAAATTGCAAGTATAAATAAAATTGCTGAGACATCAAGACACTTTGATTATCAAATTCATCCAAATGATCCTCAAGCAAAAGTTATCGTAAAACTAAAAAATCAACTAAGAAAATTAGGTGATGAAATGGTAAATGTTTCTAAAGCAAATGGAATAGACTTATCAACAAATGATGTTACAGATCCAGAAGAAACAAAAATTTAATTTTTCTATAAAAAAACTTCTACTACTTAAAAGTCTTGTAGCAATTTTCGCTACAGGGCTTTTTGCCGTTAATAATAGTGGAGATGTTTTTACTGAAAAATTATCTAAAAAAAGTATATTTCAACCAATAAAAGGTTTGAATAATAAGCAGTATGATGAGTATATTCTAGGAAGAAGTTTTTTTAGAATTCCTTGGGTTGAAACACCAAGTGCTACAACTGCTAGAGATGGATTAGGGCCATTATATAATGCAAATACATGTATTTCCTGTCACCCTGCAAACGGAAGAGGGACACTTTATACAAATAACGACAAGCTATCAAGAGCACTAGTTGTTAGATTATCTATAAGAAATGATAATTCAAAAGAACACAAAAAAATATTTGAGAAAACTGGTTTTATTCCAGAGCCTGTTTATGGAGCACAACTTTCTATAAATGGAGTGCATGGAGTAAAGTTTGAAGGTAGACCAAATATAAAATATGAAGAACAAAAAGTTACATTTCCAGATAAAGAAGTAGTTACATTATTGAAGCCAAAGTATATTTTAGAAGATTTGAATTATGGAAAACTTCACAAAGATGCAATAGTTTCATATAGATTAGCTCCTACATTAATGGGAATGGGATTAATAGAATTAATATCAAACGAACAGATTTTAAAAAATGAAGATATTGATGATAAAAATGGTGATGGAATATCAGGTAAAGCAAACTGGGTTTACTCTTCTTTAACTAATAAAATAGAACTTGGAAGATATACATGGAAAGCAAGTGCGGCAACTGTTGTTGAACAAATAGCAAATGCAATGCACAATGATATGGGACTTACAACACCTTTACATAAAGTTGAGAACTGCACAAAGTTTCAAAAAGCATGTAATGAAGCACCAAAAGATTTAAAGTATGAGTTTGATGTGCCACAACATAGACTAAACTCTATTGAGTTTTATTTAGCAAACTCAAAAGTTTATAGACCAAAAGAAGATAAAGAGTTTAAAAAAGGTTTAGAACTATTTACTCAAGTTGGTTGTGCAAGTTGCCATACAACTAGTTTTGATACAAAAATTGGAAAGGTTAGACCATATTCTGATTTTTTACTTCATGATATGGGTAAAGATTTAGCTGATAATAGAGTTGAGTTTAAAGCATCGGGAAGTGAGTTTAGAACTGCTCCTTTATGGGGATTGGCTTTGCATAAAAAGATAAATAAAAAAGAGCCAAGATTACTTCATGATGGAAGAGCAAGAAATTTTCAAGAAGCTATACTTTGGCATGGTGGTGAGGCTTTAAGTGCCAAAAAAACTTATATGAGTTTACCAAAAAGCAAAAGAGAAGAATTAATTAAATTTTTAGGAAAGTTATAATGAAAAAAATAGTTATATTATTTATGTTTTTAGTTTCATTTGGTTTTTCAAATACATTTACACAAGTTGTAAGAAATGTATCTTTACCAAATGTAAATAAAGCAATACAAGATTTAGAAAGTTTACAAAAATCATATAGTAAAGATGATTTTAAAAAGTTTGTTTACTCTTGGAAAAAAGTACAAGCTTTATATTTAGCAGGTACAATTAATAGTGATTATATTGATAATCCAAGATATATTGATATCTTTCATGAAGGGCATGAAGATATTGTAACACAATTAGATAGAGCTATAAAATCAACTGATGATGCACAAATCACACTATTTAAAAACTCTACAAAAAGTATAAACGCTGTTGAGTATTTACTTTATAAAGATGATAAAAAGTTAACAAAAAGAGAAAAAGACTTATTAAATGTAATGTTTAGTGCAATTTTATCTCACTTAAAAGAGGTTCAAGAAGTTTATGCTGATTATGCAAAAAACAATAAAGAGACAGTTGATGAAGAGACAGGAAATGCTGCAATTATAAATACATTAATTGATTCTACTTATAAACTAAAAGAGTGGAGAGTTGGTGAACCTGCTGGATTGACTATAAAATATAAAGATAAACCAGATAACAAAAGAGGTGAATACTATTTATCTCAACAAAGTTTTACTGCAATAAAAGCTATTTTAGATGCACATGATGATGTTATTGGAGATAAAAAATATAAAAACTTCGCAACTATGGCTGTGTATAGTGGTGCTAAAGCTCAAGTAATTCAAGTAAGAAAAGCACTAGAAAAAGTAAAACAAGAGTTAGCAAAACTAAAAACTGATGATTTTTCTAATGCACAAGATTTATATCAATCAATGGTAGATTTTCACAATGCATACTATTTATCACTAATTGAGCAACTTTCAGTTACTGCAAAAATTTTAGAAGCAGATGGTGACTAATCTTGGACTTTGTACTTGAATATCTTACCAATCCAAATAAAAGAGTATTTTGGGGATTTTTATTAAGTTCCTTTGTAATTGCACTAATTTGTGTATATGTAAAAAAAGATAAATCTCAAAGAATACTTTTTTCTTCAAAACTTTGGTGGCATCCAAGTGCAAGACTTGATTATATATATTTTGTATTTTCATATTTTATAAAGATTTTTATGATTTATCCTGTTGTTGTAAGTGCAAAAACTATTGCTTTGGGAGTAAATAGTTTTATGATACAAGAGTTTGGATTTTATAGATTGACTTCTTTATCTTATGGAACTGTAATGATTTTATACACGGTATGTCTATTTCTTGCAAGTGATTTTACAAGATATTGGACACATAGGTTTTTACATACTATTCCATTTTTATGGCACTTTCATAAAGTACATCATAGTGCAAAAGTTTTAAATCCTTTGACTTTTTATAGAGTTCATCCAGTTGAAAATATTCTTTTTGGATTTAGATACTCTTTAAGTATTGGACTTGTAACGGGAGTGTTTTTATACTATTTTGGTGCGATGTTAAGTCTTTTTGATATTTTTGGTGTGAATATATTTATTTTTGTATTTTCACTAATTGGAACAAACCTAAGACACTCTCATGTGAAATTTACTTATTTCTCTTTTTTAGAAAAATGGCTAATTTCACCTTATATGCATCAGATTCATCATAGTACAAAACATTTTGATAGAAATTATGGAGGATATTTAGCTATTTGGGATAGATTATTTAACTCATTGACTTTGTCAAAAGAGGTAAAAACTATGAAATTTGGATTAAGAAGGGAGCAAATGAAAGATTATGACAATATCTTTAAACTTTTTTTTACTCCTTTTTTTACTTTATTAAAAAGGAAACAAAGATGAATACATATTTGAAAATTTTAGGATTTTCATTTGCTGCTATGCTTATTACAGGATGTAATAGTGCATCAATAAGTAAAGAGCAGTTAGCAAAAATACAACTTGAAAAAGAGAAACTAGGGCAAGTTTTATTTTTTGATAAAAACTTATCTAAAAATAGATCTCAAAGTTGTTCTACATGTCATAATCCACAAAGTGGATTTACTGATAATAGAGATAATGGCGTAGAAAAAATGGCTTCATTAGGTGATAATGGAACATCAATTGGTGATAGAGAAGCACCAACTGCAACTTATGCAAAATTCTCTCCAAAATTTCATTATGATGCTAAGAAAAAAGAGTATATTGGTGGACAGTTTTGGGATGGTAGAGAAGCTACTTTAGCAGGACAAGCAGGTGGACCACCACTAAATCCAGCAGAAATGGGAATGCCAAGTAAAAAAGCAGTTGTTGATAGATTAAAAGAAAATGATTTTTATGTAAAACAGTTCAAAAAAATCTATGGTGAAGATATATTTAAATCAGATGAAAAAGCATACACTGCTATGACTAAAGTTATTGAAGCATTTGAGATGACAAAAGAGTTTGCTCCTTTTGATTCTAAATATGATAGATACTTAAAAGGTGAGTATGATTTAACTCCTCTTGAAGATTTAGGAAAATCAATATTCTTCTCAAATAACAACAACTCTTGTGCAAATTGTCACGTATTAAGAGGTGAAGATAAAGAGCATGAAACTTTTAGTAACTATGAATATCACAATATTGGAACACCAATAAATCATAAACTAAGAGCAAAAAATGGTGTAACAACTATTGATAATGGACTTTTAAATAATCCAGCAGTAACTGATGAAAATCAAAAAGGTAAATATAAAGTTCCAACTTTAAGAAACGTAGCTGTAACTGCACCTTATATGCACAATGGTGTATTTAAAGACTTAAGAACAGTAATAGAATTCTATGACAAATATAATAATCAAGATAGAAAAATAGACCCAGAAACAAACAAACCTTGGGATGAGCCAGAAGTAAAAGAGACTATCTCTTTAGAAAAACTAAAAGCAAATAAACTATCAGATAGAAAAGTAGATGCACTAATTGCATTTCTTAAACTACTTACAGATAAAAGATACGAACACCTACTAGAAAAATAATTTAAATAAAAGCTTCGAGTTTTCGAAGCTTTTACTTTATTTTATAAATAACAATAATTTTTAAGAGTTTTAAAACCATTTGGCTTATATACTATTTATATAAATTGCATAAATTATTGGGAGACTATTATGAGCAAAAAAAGAGTATTAATCACAGGTGGAAATAAAGGTATTGGACTTGCTGTTTCAAGAGCTATGTTAGAGCTTGGGCATGAGATTGTTATTGTTGCTAGGGAGTTTAAAACTTGTCCATTAATTGGAGTAAAAGATGTAACTGCAATAGAGTGTGACTTATCAAAACTTGAAGATTTACCAGCTTTAGCAAAAGAGGTTGGGGATATTGATATTTTGATTAATAATGCAGGATATATGCAACCAAAATATAGTTATGATAACTATCCAGTAGAAAGAAGAGATAATATCATGAATGTAGATTTGTATGCTCCTGTTGAACTTATGAATATTTTTTCTGAACATATGAAAAAACAAAAATATGGAAGAATAGTAAACACAGCTTCAATCGCAGGACAAATTGGACATCCTGATGTTTGGTATGGTATAGCAAAAGCTGGACTTATAAATGCTACTAAAATATATGGAAAATTATTAGGTTCACATGGTATTACAGTAAATTGTGTAGCACCAAGTCCTGTTGAAACTGATATGCAAAAAGATAACTCAGAAGAGAGAAAAAAAGAGTTCAAAAAAACAGTTGCAACTGGAAGATTTGCAGAGCCAGAAGAGATAGCAAAAGCTATTGTATGGTTAGCAACTGATTGTCCAGAGTATATAAATGGAATTTGTATAGATATAAATAACTGCTCTTATCCAAGATAAAAAGATGAATTTGAACTTAGGTTTTTAACCTGAGTTCTTTCTTTATAATCAATTTTATTATAACTTTATTATATTTATTTTATAATGTACCTTAGTTTATAAATGCAGGATTTTACTATGGTGTATAAAGTTATATTCTTTTTGCTTTTTTGTATTAGTAATGTTTTTGCACAAGAAAATAAACAGGTAGTAAATCTAAAGCAACTTTATAAAAACTCCTTAAAAAACAATCACAATATAACTATTTTAAACAATAATTTACTTGTTGATAAGATGCTAAATTTTCAAATAGATGAAGATAAATCAAAGTGCTTGATAGGTTTTTATTGTCAAAGTAATTATAATTCATTTATTGTTTTAGAGCAGTTTGCAAAGAAAAATTATGATGAAGATAAAACAAAACAAAATAAAATAATATTAAAAGAACTTCAAGAACAAAAAGAGCATAAATTAAATGATGCAATGCTATTTCAAATATCACTATTATATTTTGAAGTATTGAAGCTAAAAAAAGATGAAGCACTACTAAATGAAAGAATATCTTTAGTAAAAGAGAGTTTAGAACTTTTTAACAAAAGAAAAAAAATTGGTTTAAAAGAAGAAGATGACTTAAAAAGTTGGAAAACTGAACTTGAAAATACAAAGAGTGATTTAAAAAGAGTAATAGCTTTGAAAAAGAAAAGAAAAGAGCAGTTATCTTATCTTTCAAATATTAACTTAGATGATAAAATACTACAAGATTATCATATGCAAAGTAGTGAGTTTACTATTTTAAATGAAACAGTTGCTTTTTATTTAAATAATAACGAAAAAATCAAAAATATGACATCAAAAATATCAAATTATATTACGTCAAATGACATAGATATAAAAGCACTAAGTTTTTTGATAGAAACAAAAAGAAATAGTTTAGAGCAAACAAAAAAATATAAAGAAGAACTACAAGAAAGAAGCAAAGAAAATATCAAACAAGGACAAAACTTAAGTACAGAGCATAAACCTTGGGATAGTAAAAAGTTCGATAAAATAGTTGAAGAAAAGCTTCCTTTATATATAAATGCAAAAGTTACTAAAAAAGAGGTGCAAGATAAAGCACTTTTACAAAACTTAACTTACACACTATCAAATAAAAAAATCAAAATTAGAAAAAATGTAAATGAAGTACTAAAAAAAGTGGTATCTTCATACAAAACTATAAATAACACACTAATCTCAAGTAATACTACAAGAAAAAACTTTATTGTGATTAAGAAGTTATATGATAAAGCAAAAATTGATATGAAAACTATGCTTGATTCTCAAAATAGTATGCTAATTTCTAAAAAAAATGAAAATAACTCACAGTATGATTATCTTGAAAATATAATGATGCTTTTTTATAATACAAATAAAATAAGAGCAGTTTTTGATAAAGAAGAGAAAAGGGTGTTAGAAACAGAGATTTTTTAGTTTCTCTGTTTTTTTATAATCTTTATATTATTTAGTATTTTTACTGCAAATAGAGTCATAATTGTTCCTATAATAATAGATGAACTAATGTGCTCTTTTAAAAATATTGCACTTAATGAAATAGCAAAAAATGGAACTAAAAATATAAAAGTACTAACTTCATTTGCACCTAATTTTTCTATTCCTACAAAATATATAGTTGTTGCAAAAGTTGTAGAGATAACAGATACAATAAATAGATTTATCCAAAAAATAGAATCAAAACTACTATAATTTATACTTGAAAAATCTACAAAAAATATACTTGTGATAATAGTCATAATAACATACATGTAAAATGAAAATACCATAGGTGAAGTTTTTGTACTTCTTGCACTAACTATTGTCACAAGTGCCCAAAGAACAGAACCACAAAGAAAGTATAAGTTATGTATTGTAAATATTTGCTCTATATTAAAAGTCCAAACATGAAGTATAGTCAAAACTCCAAATCCACCCAAAATAAGTGCAAATACATCTTTTCTTTGAATTTTCTTTTTATAAAAAATAGCCATCAATAAAAAAGTATTTATTGGAATAAGTGTAGTTACAAGTGCTCCACCTAAACTTGCAGTTCCATATTTTGTACCTAAAAAGTAGCATTTCATATATGCAATCATAAGTATAGAAGCTACTATACAAAGTAATAGACTTCTTTTATTTATATAAAAATAGTTTTTTGAGTATATTAAAACTGGCGCTAAAGTAATAATAGTAAAGAAGTTTCTAAATACTATCATTTCATATTCATTTATGTATGAACTCAATACTTTTGCATTTACCCATGACGCTCCCCAGCTTGCCATAGCAAATATCATAAGTACATAAAAAATGTTTTTGTTTGCTTGTGTCATCTTTTTTTTCTTCTTTTATTTTAAAGTAGATTTATTTATAGATTTGATAGTTAAGTTAAGTATAGAATATTACTAGTTTTTTAAACAGTTAGGACAAATCCCTTTTATAATGATATTATCAATTCTATGTTTTGGTAGATTGAAATCAATATTTTCAGGAATACACTCTATATTTGAGCATTTGCAACAAATAAAGTGAGCATGTGGATTATTCTGGATTTCGTAATATCTTTTCTTATCATTCGATTCAAAGCTATTTATAATATTTTCATCTTCAAATTTTGTGATATTTCTATAAAACGTAGCTTTATCCATAGATAGACTACTTTTTATATCATCATAACATAAAGGTTTGTTTGAGTCTATTAGTATTTCTAATATGGCTTTTCTAGCAGTTGTGAGTTTAAAGTTTTTATTATCTATTAGTTTTTCTACATTCATAGATGTGATTATATCTATTTTTTATTAAAATATAATTATATTAATGCAACTAAGTTGCGTTAAAGTTTTAATATAATAAAATTCTGCAAATGCAACCATGTTGCAAAAGGAGAAAATAAATGAAAAAATTTTTAATGCTTTTTTTAGCATTTAGTATAGTAGCATTAGCAAAAGAAGTAACTGTAAGTATTGTTCCACAAAAATATTTTGTAGAAAAAATTGCAAAAGATAAAATATCTGTAAATGTTATGGTAAGACCAGGATTTGAGCCAGCAACTTATGAGCCAAAAGCTTCTCAGATGAGAAAACTTGCATCTTCATCTGCTTACTTTTCAATTGGTGTGCCATTTGAAAAAGTATGGTTAGAAAAGTTTAAAAATGCAAATAAAAACCTTTTGATTGTTGATACTTCAAAATCAATAGAAAAAATAGCAATGGTTGCACATCATCATGAAGGTGAACATCAACATCACGAAGATGAAGAACACGAAGCACATGAACACCATGACCATGATGAACATGCACATCATGAGGAAGAAGAACATCATGAGCATGAACATGGAAGTTTAGACCCACATATTTGGCTTGATCCTTTACTTGTTAAAATTCAAGCAAAAACTATTTATGAAACATTGGTAAAAATAGATTCACAAAATAAAGAGTTTTATAAAACAAATTATGAAGAGTTTATTAAAGAGATTGATTCTTTATATATTGAGATTAAAAATATTTTAAAACCAGTAAAAGGTAAAACTTTTATGGTATTTCATCCAGCTTGGGGATATTTTGCAAAAAGATTTGATTTAAAACAAATGCCAATTGAAATAGAAGGAAAAGAGCCAAAACCTAGTCAATTAGCAAATCTAATCGAAGAGGCAAAAGAGCATAATATTAAAGTTGTATTTGTTGCACCTGAATTTTCTCAAAAAAGTGCGAAAGTTATTGCAAAAAGTATAGATGGCGTAGCTGTTGCTATGAGTCCACTAAAAGCAAATTGGTCACAAAACCTAATTGAAACTGCAAAACAAATAGTAAGTTCTTATAATAAATGACAATAAGATTTTTACTCTTTTTTATTTTACTAAAAAGCATGGCCTTTGGCTGTGCTTTGTGTGCTATTTATTCGCCTGAAACAAAGGTTGCAATAGATGTTCGTTCTACTGATACAAAAATCAATTCTATTGATATAAAATGGGTAATTACAAAGCAATTTACTGACCAATTAAAACAAGTATATGATACAAATCTAGATAATAAAATAGATGATAATGAACTAAAATTTGTAGAAAAAGCACTAATTGATTATGCAAAATATAAAAACTATATGACTCATATATCATATGGTGAAGTAATAGACAAAGAAAAATCAGATAAATTTGAAGTAACAAAACATAAAGTTAAAATCATAAATGGAATATTGCATTTTTTCTATACTATAAAAGTAGATTATGATATAAAAAATGATTATAGTTTATATATACATTTAAATGATGATGAAAACTATTTTGTATTATTACTAGAAAAAAACTATTTAACTTTTAAAAATAAAGCAAAAGTATCTAAAGTTACAGATAATCAAAGTGTAATATTTTTGATACAAAATGCACATATTCCAATGCAACAAATAAAAAAAGATGAAGAACCAAAAAAAATAGAAAAAAAAGAAGAGATAACTACTACTTCAGAAACTAAAAAAGAACAAAATAAGCCAACACTTTTAAATAAATTTGTAAATAAAGTAAAAAAATATCTATTAGAAGTGCAAAAAGGAAATAATCTTGCATTATTAACACTTATTTTTGTTTCATTTATATATGGAATTATTCATGCATTAGGCCCAGGTCATGGAAAAACTTTAGCATTTTCATATTTTACTACAAATAAAAGTAGTTATAAAAAAGCATTTATTATTTCACTATCTTCTGCTTTTGTACATATTATTGGAGCTTTGATTTTAGTATCTATTTCAGTATTTATTCTTGAAACTGTTTTAAATAACTTTGTAAAAGATAGTGTAAAAATATTGACTCAAATATCTGCTGTTATGATAATGCTTTTAGCTTTTTATATTCTTTTACAAAAACTAAACAATAAAGGTTGTGGTTGTAGTTCATGCTCTCCTAAAAAAGACTCAATATCTTGGTCAAATATAAATAGCACAACTTTAAAACCAAACTCAAATATTAATTTTAAAAATATAAAGAAAAAAAGAAGTGATTTATATTTTGTATTAACAGCTGGACTTATACCTTGTCCAGGAACTGTTATACTATTTATTTATGCTTTTATTTTAAAAACTTATTTTGCAGTATTATTAGCTTCAATTGCTATTAGTTTTGGAATGGGAATAGTAATATTTGCAAGCTCTTTTTTAGGAGTTAGTTTACATAAAATAAGCTCAAAATCACACAAATTTACAAATATTTTAGAAATTATTTCTCCTATAATTATGTTTGTTTTAGGATTATTACTTCTTTTTAGCTCAAATAATTTATAAGATTAGAATAAACCTTTCTAATCTTATTTGATTTAAATAAGTAAGTATAGATTAATTCAATTTAATTATAATATTATAAAAATTAGATAATGAGAAATAATGTTCAAAAACTTACCCTTAATAGCATTCTGGCTAGTAGGGATAATCTGGGGTTCAAATTTTATATATATGAAGTGGGCAAGTGAATATCTTAGCGCTTCTCAGGTTGTTTTTATTAGAGTGCTATTTGGATTTATACCCGTTCTTTTTTATGCTTTATATTTAAAAGTTATAAAACTAGAACACTTTAAATATGCTATACATTTTTTTATTATGTCTTTACTTGGAACAACAGTATATTACTATTTCTTTGTAAAAGCAGCGGCACTTTTATTATCCGGAGTAAACGGAGCATTAAGTGGTTCTATTCCACTTTTTACTTTTATCTTATCAATTATATTTATAAATGAAGAACGAGCAACATTTCGTAGATTTTTAGGTATAATTGTGGGATTGTTTGGAGTCGTTTTAATAGCTAAACCATTTGATGCAAATTTGTTACAAACAAACATAAATGGAGTTATTTATATAGTGACAGGTTCATTGATTTTGGGTATGTCTTTTGTGTATGCAAAAAAATTTTTAAGTGGATTGAAAATACATTTTGCAGCACTTACAACTTACCAGTTGGGTTTCGCACTGTTAGTTTTAGTAATATTTACAGACTTTACAAATATTACTAATATCTTAAATGATACGCATGTATTTCTTGGAGCTGTATTTGGTCTTGGATTATTAGGAACAGGATTGGCTTTTATTTTATACTATTATTTAGTGGAGAAATTAGGAGCTGTAAATGCCTCAACTGCTACATATATTCCTCCTGTTGTAGCACTTATTATCGGATATTTTTTTATCGGTGAAAATATCACTCTTGTGGATGTTTTAGCAACTATGCTTATATTCTCAGGTGTATTTTTAATAAACAAAAAATAATTATAAAAAGAGAACAATGTTAACTTCAAAACCTTTAATGGTATTTTTTAAATATGCTATTCCTTCAATATTTGGACTATTAGCAATATCATCTGCTTCTATTATTGATGGATATTTTGTAGGAAATTATATAGGTCCCACAGCACTTGCTAGTTTAAATATGAGTTATCCTATTATTACTATTATTATAGGATTTGCTTTTATGTTTGCAGCTGGAACAAGTGTAATTTGTGCTAAATTAATTGGTGAAAAGAATATAAAAGAATCAAATAATATCTTTACAAAAGCAATTATTTTTATTGTAATCTCTTCAATTTTAATAGTATCAATATTATCACTCAATCTTGATAATATTTTTTCACTATTTCATGCTGAAAGTAGTTTAAAGGAGCTTACGATTGAGTACTTATCGATACTTTTATATTTTCTACCAATTGTAATGGTGGCAATAGTTTTAGACTATTTTGTAAGAGTTGATGAAAGACCAAACTTAGCATTTTTTGCTTTGTTTTTTAGTTCTATATTAAATGTAATTTTGGATTATTATTTAATAGCAATAAAAGGTTATGGAATTGATGCAGCAGCTTATGCAACAGGAATTTCTCAATCTTGTATTTTTATTATATTACTAATATATTTTCTAACTAGTAAATCAAACTTTAGTTTTATTATGCCATATGGTGGTGTAGGTATTATTTTCAAAGCTATAAAAAATGGTTCATCTGAGTTTGTAAATGAAGCTTCAAATGGAATAATGGTAATTATGTTTAATTTTGTAATGCTTAAAACTTTTGGAACATTTGGTGTTACTGCTTTTACTGTTATTGGATATTTTATTATGGCAAGTTTAGTTGTAAACTATGCAGTTGCAGATTCGATGCAACCAGTAATTAGTAAAAATTATGGAGCTTTAAATTTTAAAAGAATAGATAAGATTTTAAAAATAGCAGCAACTTTTCTGATACTTTATGGAATTGTTTTAGTTTTTATTATTTTAAGTCATCCAAATATGTTAATTGAGCTATTTTTGGAAGGTGATAATAGAAAAGCTATTGAAAAATTAACTTTAGAGTTTGTACTTTATGTTTGGCCTGCATTTTTATTTTCAGGATTTAGTGTATTAATAACATCATATTTTACTGCACTTCATAGACCACTAAATTCTATAATAATTGCACTTTCAAGAAGTTTGATTTTTCCTATTTCTTTGATAATTATATTACCAAAATTCTTAGGTGATATTGGAATTTTTATGACTCTTTCACTTAGTGAGTTTATAACTTTTTTAATAGCAGTTTATTTATATACAAAAAGTAAAAAGTCTTAGTAAATAAGACTTTCTACTCTTTTAAATTCATCTATAATATCATCAATATTTTCACATCCAACTGAGATTCTTAATAAATCAATTGGTAGGTTCATTTTCTTTAAAAAATCTTGACCTTTTTTTGTGATGATATAATCATAGTGTGCAAGATAAATATATGGCATCAAAAGTGTAAATTCTGTTCCTAAACTTGGTCCTTTTGCAAAATTCAAGTTATCATATATTTTTCTAAAATCTTTTTTAAATGTTACAGAGATTAGTCCTGAATATGAGTTATCATCAATCATAGCTATTTCATAGTTTTTTTTATTTTCTTCATTACAACAGTAATAAATTCTATCTATAAATGAGCTTTGTTTAAAATACTTTATAAGTTTTTTTGTATTTGCACTTATTGTTTTTACTCTTTTTTCATAACCTTTTATTTCATAAGCTAATCTTTGAATATCTTTTATATATACCATATCAAGATGTTTGAAAAATTCACCTTGCATATGTGATATTTTATAGTTTTCATTTAAAATAACTGCACCCATTAATACATCTGCATTTCCACATGCAAATTTAGTAAGTGATTCTACTAGTATATCTGCATATGGTTTTAGATTTAGATTATATGGTGTTGCTAAAGTTGCATCAATAACAAGTGGAATATTATATTTATCGCAAAGTTCTCTTAATCTTTTTACATCAACACTTTGAATTAGTGGGTTTGTAGGAATTTCAGTAATTATTCCAGATACATTTAATCCATTTTCTTCTAAAAACTCTTCAACTACATCAAGATTTGAAATATCAAGAAACTTTTTTGTTCTATCATAATGATGTTCAACTATATTCATAGTATCAAGGTATAACCATCCAAGTTGAACTAAAATAGTTCTATTACTTTTTTCTTGAATTTTTTTTAAACCTCTTACAACAGAGTATATTGCATTCATACCTGATGGAGCAAGTCCTATGTTTTCTATTGGTTGATTGTATGCTTTTGCAAGAGTATTTTTTAGTGTAAATGTTGCAGTTTTTCCATCTTCTAATTCTTCTTTGTGAATTGTATCGATTATTTTTACTTTATATAAATAATCTTGTGCAAATCTTGAAGATAAATTGCAACCAACATGTTGAATAAAAGTAAGAACTTTTTGAAGTTGTGTTGTTCCTTTTAGTACTAAAATTACACCAAAAGGTTCATCAATATCTATTTTATTATAGATAAAATATTTATCACTTACAATTTTTACAGCCTCTTGTGAACTTAAAAGTACAACTTCATAATTGTCACAAACACTATATTTTTCTTTGATATATTTTGCAAGAATTTTTAAATAAGGATGCAAAATAAATCTAGGATAAGCACTTTTTATTTTTTCTAGTATTTCAGGAGTATGCTCTTCATAATCTATAACATCTTGAAGTGTTGGCATACTCACAGAAACTGCATGAATATTTTTTATAGGTAGTGTTTCCCCACAAGCAATGTGCTTAAATACTTCTTTTTTCATCTACTTTTTACTTTACTGATTGTTCTATATCTTCTATTAAATCTTCAACATTTTCTAAACCAATAGAAAATCTTACTGTACTATCACTTATTCCAATAGCAGCTAATTCCTCTTTTGAAAAACTTGCATGTGATATTTTTGCAGGAATTTCTACTCTTGAATCTGGACTACCAAAAGAGCATTTCTCTCCAAAAATTTTAGTATTTTCAATAAACTTTTCTGCTAATTCTTGAGTTGTGAAATCTGCACAAAATACACCTGGAATATATTTCATTTGTTTATTTGCTAACTCATATTGAGGGTGCGATTTTAAAGCAGGGTGAGTTACTTTTTTTATATAGTCTTGTTTTTCTAAAAATTGTGCAATTTTTAGTGAACTCTCTTGGTGCTCTTTCATTCTAACTTTTAGTGTTGGAATACCAAGTGATATTAAATATACATCCATTGGATTTTGGCTTCTACCATGTGCGTTTGCATAATAGTGAATTTGTTGGCTTAATTCTTCAGTTTTTGCAACAATTGCACCTGCAACTACTGCTCCATGACCTGAAATATATTTTGTAGTAGAAAATAGACTAAAATCAGCTCCTAAATCTAAAGGTCTTTGACTTATAAACGTAGCAAGTGAATTATCAACTGCAAAAAGTGAATTATATTTATGTGCTAAAGTTGCAACTTTTTCTAAATCAATTATTTTAAGACCTGGATTTGTTGGACTTTCACATAATACTAAATCAATTGGATTAGTTTTTAAAATTTCTTCTAATTTATCAAACTCTAAAAAGTTTGCAAAGTGAACTGTAATATTATATTTTTCTTTAAATACTTTTAATAATCTAAAAGTTCCACCATAGCAATCAGCTTCTACAACAATATGAGAATTTGCTTTTAGAACTGTTTCAAAAAGAAGTGCAACAGATGCAATTCCTGTATGTGTACAAACACATCCTGCGCCATTTTCAACTTCAGTGAAAAGATTTTCTAACATCTCTCTTGTTGGATTATCACTTCTTGTGTAATCATAAATTTTATCACCATTTTGTTTTTTTAAATCAAATGTTCCTGTGTTATAAATTGGAAAATGTGAAGCTCCAGCTACATCTTCAAACGGAGCAAATTTTGCAATATGACTTAATGTTGTTTCAATATTTTTATACATTTATTCCCCATAATTTCTAGTAATATATAATATTTTACTATAAAAAAGATTATATAAAGTTATAGATATAAAATTATATATTTTTTTCGAAATTTGTTACTATTTGTTTTTCTCTATATATTAAAAATGGGTCTTCATAATATCTATCTTGGCTTGTGTTTGAACCTTGTTTTATTATAAGGGCTTTTATGTCAGTTCTATTTATATTAAAATCTTCATAAATAAAACCTGCTTTTGCAAAACCTGCTTTTATAATAGAGTTATTTTGTGAGCAAATGATAATAGCATCTTTATTTAATACGGCTTTTAATAGTATAAAAAAATCGTAAGTTAAAAGAGAAGGGTTTAGATTTGGTAAGAAAGCATCTAAAAAGACTATGTCATATTTTTTTTCTAGTTTTGTAATAGTAAATCTTGCATCACCTAATAATAATTGTAAAGAGTTATTAGCATCTTCATATTTTAATGTTTCAAATATAGAATCTAAAATCTTTTTTTCATCACTATTACTATTTAGATTTGATGAGTGTTTTATTATGACTCTATTTTTATCAAGTGCTGTTATATTTACTTTTTTTTCTTTTGGCAGTTTTATTATAGCAAGTGAGTTATAACCCATACCAAAACCAATATCAAGAATATTCAAATCATTTTTTTGTAGTTTTTCTTCTAGTTTTGATTTTTTTATAAAAAGTTCATTTGCTTGAGTATAAGCACCACTTTTAGGATGATAAAAATCTTTATATGTTTTATCCCAAATAGTTACACTATTATCTTCTAATGTAAAGCTATTTTGTTTTTTTAACTTTAAAGTTTGTTTATCTAATAAATCACCTTGAGAGTAACCTTGATAATTCATCGTTTCATTTATATATTCTACAAATTGTCCTTTTTGCATATGCCAAATAGGTGCTATTAAATGAGTGGATGAAGTATCTGTTGAAGTTCTTATTATTGGAATTTCTTTTGGTATATTTCTAATCAAGAAGATAAGTTCATCTGCATATTCATATTCGTTATATACTTTAAAAGCTCTAGTTTTAAACTGTTTATATAATTGAGTGTTTTTTATTATATGTAAGTTATGTATTTTTATTCCATCAACTTTTTGCTTTACAATATTTTGTACTGTATTTAGCCAATCTTCTCTTGTTTCATTTTCAAACCCTACAATAATATGAGCAAATACTTTTAAGTTATATTTTTTTATCTTTTTTATAGCTTCAATACTACATTTTGAGTCATGACCTCTATTTATACTTTTTAAAGTTGAATCATTTAAAGTTTGAATACCTAAATCTATATAAACATCTATTTGTTCATTTAACTCTTGTAGATACTCTAATGTTTTTGTATTTAAACAATCAGGTCTTGTACCTATACTAATGGCTTTAAATTTATATAAATTTAGTAGTTTTGAATATATTTGTTTTTGATTTATTACTGAAGTAAATGTACCTGTGTAAGCTTGAATATAAAGCATAAATTCATTTGCATTATATCTATTTTTTGAAAATGATATTGCATTTTTTATTTGTTCTTCTACATCTTTTGCATCTAAAAGTTGTGCTGCTCTTGCTCCATTTTCAGGACAAAAAGTACAACCACCAATTCCATCTTTTGTTCTATTTGGACAACCTAAATCTAAATCAATTGGTATAGTGTGAAGTGCAGTATTGTAGATATTTTTCATATAAGCTTTAAAAGTAAAGTAAGGCGCTTCTTGCATGTAATAAATCCTTTGTGCAATTATATTTATATTTTCATTAAAATTTATTTTTTGTTTAAAAAATCAATATAATAGAAAGAGTATAGGAGAAAAACTATCTTATTTTGTTAGTTTAAAATAAAAAGAGATTTTATGAAATTAGATGAATTAGAATTTCAAACAAAATATTTAGATAGTGTTGATAAAAAATTCTACCAACTATTAGATGCAACTGCCCTTGATGATGCTTTTTTAATATCTTACAATAAAATGCTTTGTGATGAAATAGAACTTGATTACAAAGAGTGTGAAACAAAAGATTTTGTTGAATTTGTAAATGGTAAAAAAGTATTAAAAGGTTCAATTCCTTATTCTATGGTTTATGCAGGACATCAATTTGGACATTTTGTTCCACAATTAGGTGATGGACGAGCAATTAACTTAGGAAGTATTAATTCATGGCACTTACAAACAAAAGGCTCAGGTCTTACAAACTATTCAAGACAAGGTGATGGAAGAGCTGTTTTACGTTCAAGTATTAGAGAGTATATAATAAGTGAAGCAATGTATGCTTTAAATATACCAACAACAAGAGCTTTAGCTATTATTGGCTCAAATCATAATGTTTATAGAGGTCCTTTTGAAGTAGAGAAGGGTGCTATTGTTTTAAGAGCAAGTAGTTCTTGGATAAGAATAGGAACTTTTGAATTTTTTGCAAGAAGTAAAGAAGCTAAAAAAAATATAAGACAACTTGCAGATTTTGTGATTAGTGAAAATTATAAACATTTACAAAATGATGAGAATAAGTATGAAAAGTTTTTTTATGAATTAGTTGATAAAACTGCACTTCTTATAGCAAAATGGCAAGTTTATGGATTTATGCATGGAGTTATGAATACAGACAATATGAGTGTAGATGGTTTGAGTATTGATTATGGGCCATTTAGTTTTATGGATTATTTTGATAAGCATTGTATCTGTAATAATACAGACATAGAAGGAAGATACTCTTATAATAATCAACCATATATTGCAAAATGGAATCTAATTGTTTTAGCTGATTCTTTGAGCTTTATTGCAGATTTTGAAAAATTAAAAGCATATTTAGAGACTTTTTTCTCTTTTCATGAAGAGGCATATTTAGAACTTATGAATCAAAGATTAGGACTTGATATTCATTTAAGTGGAGATAGAAATCTTGATTTAATAATTAGATTATTAAAAGCATTGGAAGATTCAAAAATTGATTATAATCTTTTCTTTTATCTGTTATCAAAGATTGAAAATCCTGATGATTACTCTTCTATTTTAGATAACTGTATCTATCCTGAATATATGAAAAATTGGATAGAAGATTATAAAAGAGTTTTACTTTTAGACCCTAGAACTCAAAATCAAAGATGTGAAGAAATGAGCAGAGTAAATCCAAAATATATAATAAAAAATTATATGTTACAAGAAGCAATAGAAGATGCACAAAATGGTGATTTTAAATTGGTAAATGATTTATTAAATATTGCTCAACATCCTTTTGATGAGCACAAAGAGTTTGAAAGATACTCTAAAGCAACACCTTTAGAGTATGCAAATATTCAGTTATCTTGTTCTTCTTAAATGAAAAGTAAAAGTCTAACTTTTACTTTCCATCTACAGAAATTTTTCCAGCACCTAATAAAATAACTGCGATATATCCAAATATATATAAATATATAGTTTCTAAAAGTGGTGCACCTACTTGTGATAATTTAAGCATATCAGCTGGATGTGCAAGAAAAATAGCAACAATCATATTAATTATAATAACTAAAGCGCAAAGTCGTGTTTTATATCCAATAATTATTAAAATTGGTGCTAGAACTTCACCTATATAAGCTCCATAAGCTAAAAAAGAAGGCATATTATTTTTTATTAATAATCCTTCAACAAAACTTACTCCATATTTAATTTTTGCATATCCATGAAAAAGCATTAATACAGCAAGTGTTAATCTTAAAAGTAGTTTCCCTAAATCTTCTGATGTAGTAGTATTCATCCCTAATACCTTTATAAATTATAATAGCATTTATTATGCACTAGTTGAACTTAAAAGTTAATAATGATTATTAAAAAAACTTAAAAAATAATAATTATACAGAATATATCTTGATTTTTTTATCTTTATATGTTATATTGTACGTACTTTCTTTTACAACTTACTTGTTTTCTTCGGTTTCTTTTTTTATGTCGTTTATCAAAATAAACAATAATTATATTAATAAAATAAAGGAGAAATTATGTCAATAACACATATAAAAAAACAAAAAAAAGTTGAAGTATTCTTAAGACTTCTAGAAGAAAAAGAAAATTTAGCAGATGCTTGTTCTAAAGCAGGATTAGATGTTAAATCATTTTTAATTGAAAACAAAGATAAGTTACTTTCATCTTCAAGAAAGTCAAGATAGTACTTCCACATTTCAACCCCTAAGGTTGAAAGATTCAATAAAGATTAATCAAAATATTTGAAATCTTTATCCTCACTACCATCTTTCTTACGATTTTTAAATTTCCACATAGTTTTTGTAAACTCAAATGTTTTAAAACATAAAGTAATAGCAATAATAAAAACTATTGCTATTGATATTGCGTATAAAAGTTCCATTAAGACTCCTTTTTATTGAGTTGTCTATTTGATTACTTTTTATTTTTTGAACTCTCATATTGAAGAAAGTTCTGATTTTTTGAACCACCTGATGATTTTTCACTTGTACCATCATTGTTATCTCCAAGTCCAAATCTAAATGGTTTTTCCCATTGTAATGGTCTTGGCATATGTTCATTTACAGGTTTTGAAGAGTCACCAGATTGTGAAAATACTCCACTCATCAAACTCTTATCACTTTTAAATACCATAAATAAAAGTATTACAATAAGAAAAATAATAATTGTAATTAGCAGTGAAGTACCACTTTGCTTAGTTTTTGCCATAACTCTACTTTAAAATAATTTTGTAGTAAATTATCTCATAAATAAAATTAATTATATATTATATTTAAATCATAGTTCCATTCATCATCAAAAGATCTTTACCTTCTTCTGATATCATCTCTTTATCCCAAACAGGATCAAAAACTAAATTTACATTAGCTTCATCTACTAAATCAACAGCTTGTGTAACGTATTTTACTTGGTCTATTAGTGAATCTGCAACAGGACAAGCTGGACTTGTCAATGTCATAGTAATTGTAACAAATAAATATGGATCTTTTTGTTCAAAATCAATACCATAAACTAACCCTAAATCATAAATATTTACTGGTATTTCTGGGTCATATACTTGTTTTAAATTAAATATTATTTTATCTTCTGTCTCTTTTAATTGCTCTTTTGTAAAACTGCTCATTAAAACTCCTTATGCAAAGGCTTTTGCATATTCATTAATTCTTTTAATCATACCTTGTACACCACTTTGTCTATTTGGTGTAATTATCTCTTCAAGTTTTAGCTCATGAAGTACTTGTTTATCCATTTGTAAAATTTCATTTGGTGTTAAACCTGAATAAATTGTAAGTAGAATTTTTACTAATCCTTTTACAATAGCTGCATTTGAATCAGCTTTAAAAATTAGTTTATCATCTTCTTTTTCACAAACAAGCCAAACTTTTGAAGTACAGCCTTGTACTAAATTCTCATCTTTTTTGTGCTCTTCTTCAAGAGGCTCTAAACTTTTACCTAAATCTATTATATATTCATATTTTTGTAAATCATCATCGAAAATTTCTAAATCGTCTTTAATCTCTTCAATTTTATTTTCAATCATTTATTAATCCTTTAGCATCATTATTGCTTTTTTTAATCCTTCAATAAATTTATCAATATCATCTTTAGTATTATAAAAAGCAACACTAGCTCTAATTGTACCATCAATATTTAGTTTTTTCATAATTGGTTGTGCACAGTGATGTCCTGCTCTAACTGCAATATGCATTTTATCTAATAATATTCCAACATCTTCACAATTGATACTCTCAATATTGAAACTTTTACTTCCTATTGCATTTGATACATTATTGTAAAGAATTATTCCTGGAATTTTTTCAAGTTCATTATGTAAATATTTATATAATTCATCTTCTATTTCAAAAACTTTTTCAATACCAATATTATTTAAATAGTTTAATGCTTGAGAAAAACCAATTACTCCAGCAATATTTTGAGTTCCTGCTTCATATTTGTATGGTGAATCAAGCATAATACTTCTTTCGAAGTTTACGTCATTTATTGTTGCTCCACCTGTTTGATAAACTGGAAGCTCTTTTAATAACTCTTCTTTTACATATAATGCTCCAACACCAGTTGGTCCATATGTTTTATGTCCAGACATTCCATAAAAATCAACATCTAAATCTTGTACATCAACTTTAAAATGGGCAACACTTTGTGCTGCATCAACCATAATGTAACTATCATATTTATGAGTTAATTGAGCTATTTTTTTTATATCATGTCTTGTACCAAAAGCATTTGAAACGTGAGTTACACTTACAAGTGAATTTGGATTTGCTTTTAATAACTCTTCAAAGTGTTCATAATCAAACTCTAAATTATCTTTGATATTTACAACTTCTAATCCATCATGAAGTGTTCTTCCTTGCATATGCCAAGGAGTCACATTTGAGTGATGTTCAAGCGAAGAGATAATTACAGTTTTGAATTTTTTTGCAAATGTTGCAGCTATTAAATTCAAAGATTCTGTTATTCCTTTTGTAAAGATAATCTGCTTTGAGTCTTTTGCATTAATAAAATCTTTTAAAATATTTCTAGTATTTTCAAACTCTTTAGTAGCTCTATTTGCATCACCAAAATTACTTCTATGAGTGTTTGCACAAAAATGAGTATAGTATTCAACTATTTTGTCTATTACTATACTTGGTTTTTGTGTTGTCGCTGCATTATCTAAATATACAGTATTTGTATTTTTAAAAAAAGGAAAATCTTCTTTATACATGATTTAATCTCTTTAAATTTTTTATATATCTTCTAATTGCTTTTAACTCTATTTTTTTAATTACTTTTAACTCAATAGAATCAATAATCATCTCTTTAGCTTTATCTTTGCTAATTCCTCTTGAACATAAATAGTATAATTGGTCTTCATCTAATGCTCCACAACTTGCACCATGTGCTGCTTCTAGTTCATCAATAAAGATTTCTAATCTTGGATTTGCATTTATTCTTGCATCATCACTTAATAAAATAGTTTGACTATTTTGAAAAGCTTTTGAATATAAAGCACTATTTTGAACTTTTGATGCCACATCAAATAAAGCGTGTGCTTCATCATCTAATAAATGTTTGATTTTTACATCACTTATGCTACTTTTTGCAATATGTTCAACAAACATTATATTTGCACTTTTTTGTTTTTTACTATTTTTTATAATTCCATCAAAGTTAAAGTTTGCATTTTCATATTCAAGTTTACTATCAAAAATATTTACTGCAAGATTTGCTTTGTACTCTAAATTTACTAAGTTTAAAGTAGCATTATCTTCAACTTGAGTTTTATAATTTACTATAATTTGTGCATCACTTAAAGTCTGTACTTTTGCAATATTTGCTTTTACGTTTTGTTTTACTACATATTTTCTATTTGCACTTATAAAATAGTCTTTATTCTCTTCATTGTGAAATGTTTCTAAGATATCACAATCTACATTTGCTTCAATATTTAATGAACTTGTAAAAAATTTATTATCACCTTCAAAGATATTTATAATATTTAGAGGTTTTTCAAGCTCATTTTTTATAGTAAGTGTTGTAACTTCTTTTTCTAAATAGCTATTTAAAGAGTATAATTTATTTGAACTACTATCTTCAAAGCTATTATGTGAAATTTCAATACTTTTATCAATTTCATCTTCTAATACAATTTTGTTGTTCACAAAAAAGATATTTATAAAATGTTCATCTTTTAAATAGTTATATTTATTTAAATCTACTTTTTCTTCTTTTTGAAAATGAAACTCTTTTTCAAAATAAGGATAAATATTGAAGCTTCTAAACTCTTCAACTTTTTTAGTTGGTAAAATACTTATATCTAAGTTTTTTATATCAATTACCTTCATTATCCTTCTCCTAATCCCTCAAAACCTTTTTCTTGAAGCTCTAATGCAAGTGAATAATCACCAGATTTTGAAATTTTTCCATCTTTTAAAATATGTACATAATCAGGTTTAATTAACTCTAATAATCTATCATAGTGAGTAATCATAAGAACAGAACGTTTACCATCAAGTAAAGAGTTAACTGCTTTTGCTACAAGTTTAATTGCATCAATATCTAATCCTGAATCAATTTCATCTAATAAAATTAAATCTGGTTTCAATAGAAGCATTTGAAGCATTTCATTTTTCTTTTTTTCTCCACCACTAAAACCTTCATTTACATTTCTTTTGATGATTTCATCATTTATATTATATTCTTTAATGATAGATTTTACTTCTTTTAGAAAATGTGCAGAATTTACTTCCTCTTCATTTTTATATGCTCTTTTTTCATTTACTGCTGTTTTAAGAAAGTACATATTATTTACTCCCTCAACTTCAACAGGATTTTGAAAACTCATAAAAATACCTTCATTTGCACGTTCACTTGCATCAAGTTCTAATAAGTCTTTACCTTTAAAATCAATTTTTCCACTGCTTACTTCACAGTCATAATGATCACTTAGTGCTTTTACTAATGTTGATTTTCCTACACCATTAGTCCCCATAAGAACGTGAACTTCACCCTCTTTAATCTCTAAATTAAAATCTTTTAATATATGTTTATTTGCAATACTTACATTTAAATTTTCTATTTTTAACATCTATTTCTTTCCTTTCTTAACCAACACTACCTTCTAAAGATATATCAAGAAGCGCTTTTGCTTCAACAACGAATTCCATTGGTAATTCTTCTAAAACATCTTTACAAAAACCATTTACTATTAGTGAAACTGCATCCTCTTCTTTTATACCTCTTTGTCTTATATAAAAAAGTTGGTCATCAGATATTTTTGATGTAGTTGCTTCATGCTCAATTTTTGCAGTTGAGTTTCTTATCTCTTGATAAGGATAAGTGTGTGCTGCACTATTTGAACCAATTAGTAATGAATCACATGATGATATATTTCTTGCATTTTTTGCACTTTTAGCAATTTTTACTAAACCTCTATAAGCATTTACACCATTTAATGCAGAAATACCTTTTGAAATAATAGTTGATTTTGTATTTTCACCTATATGAATCATTTTTGTACCTGTATCTGCTTGTTGAGCTAATGAAGTAAGAGCAACAGAGTAAAACTCTCCACTACTATTATTCCCTTTTAAGATACATGATGGGTATTTCCATGTTACAAGTGAACCTGTTTCAACTTGTGTCCAAGAGATTTTTGAGTTATCACCTTTACAAATACCTCTTTTTGTAACAAAGTTTAAAATTCCACCTTTACCATCTTTATCTCCAGGATACCAGTTTTGAATAGTTGAGTATTTAATATGTGCATCTTTTAATGCAACCAATTCAACAACTGCTGCGTGAAGTTGACTATCATCTCTAATTGGTGCAGAACAGCCTTCATTATAAGATACATAACTTCCTTCATCACAAATGATAAGTGTTCTTTCAAATTGTCCAGTATTTAAAGCATTGATTCTAAAATATGTTGATAATTCCATTGGACATCTTGTGTTTGGTGGAATATATACAAAACTTCCATCTGTAAATACAGCACTATTTAATGTCGCAAAATAGTTATCTGTATAAGGAACAACCGAAGCTAAATATTTTTTTAATAAGTCTGGATATTTGTTTGCTGCTTCTGAAATAGAACAAAATATTATTCCTAAATCTTCAAGCTCTTTTTGGAATGTAGTTTTAACTGATACTGAGTCAAAAACTGCATCAACTGCAACTCCTGCAAGTTTTTTTTGCTCTTCAAGTGGAATACCTAATTTTTCATATGTTTTTAAAATTTCAGGGTCAACTTCATCTAAAGAACCAATTGGTTTTTTTGGTGCAGAATAATAAGAAAAATCTTGATAATCTATTTTGTCATAATTTAAACCTGCCCAATCAGGCTCTTCCATTGTTAACCATTTTTTATAAGCTTTTAGTCTAAATTCAAGTAGCCATTCTGGCTCTTCTTTTTTTGCTGATATTGCTTTTATTACATCTTCATTTAGACCTTTTGGAAATGTTTCACTATTTACAATAGTTTCAAATCCTAAGCTATAATCATTAGATATTACATTGTTTATTGTTTCATTTTTCATCTAATCTCCTAAATAGGACATAAATTGTCTTATTTTTAAAATTGTAACATAAATTGTTTAAGTTGTAAAGATAACAACAACTTATTTGATACTTTTTTCTAATTTTTTTGTATAAAAAGAAATAGGATAGGTTAAAAGTAAATATCCTATTGCTAAAGGTATATAACTCTCCAATGTTGAATATGTATATGCATTTACTTCTTGTGCATTCATTGTAAACTCACTAATTGATATAATAGAAAGTAGTGATGAATCTTTTATTATTGATGCAAATTGTCCTGTCAATGCTGGTAACATTCTTTTAAATGCTTGAGGAAAAATTATATATCTATACATTTGATAATTTGACATTGCTAAACTTATACTTGTTTCATATTGTTCTATCTCTATTGATTGAATTGCTGCACGAATTATTTCACATACATATGCAGCTGAAAATATTGCCAATATAAATACACCAACAATATATCTATTTTCAAATCCTAAATTGTTAGCAAAAACATAAAAAAATATAAGTATTTGTACAAGTAATGGAGTTCCTCTAATTACTTCTACATAAAATCTTGCAAAAAATCTTAAAAATATTATTTTTGAACTTTGTGCATATGCAAAAAATAGCCCCAATATTAAACTTAAAATTAAAGCAAATATTGAAATTGCAATAGTCATAAAAAAACCATCAATAAATTTTTGTTTATACTCATATACACTTGTCCAATTAAATTCATACATAATATTTGAGAACATAAAATAAAGTGTAATTGATACTAAAAAAATTAATAAAATGGCGTTAAAAGCATAAACTCTTTTTTTTATAGAGTTTTGCTTTTTATAAGAAAGTTCATTTATAAAATAATCTTTTATTTCGATTTTTTACTCCTAAAAGAAAAATGGTATATTTAATGAATCAAATGTTTTTTTAGCATCTTCTAAATATTTGTATGCAAAATCATCAAAAGTTCCATCATCTTTTGCTTTTTTTATAAACTCATCAACTTTTTCTTTTAAATCTTTGTCACCTTGTCTTAAAGCAACACCCCAATATTCAAAGTTTTTTTGAAATGGCTTTAATAGTGCAACAGTTGTATCTTTATGTTTTACACTATTTCTATATATAGTTAATTGGTCATATAAAAATCCATCAGCTTTACCTTGAACAACTTCAAGTACACAAGCACTCTCTTTATCAAATACTAAAATATTTGCATTTTTTAAATGCTCTTTTGCATATAAATGTCCAGTTGAACCCTTTTTTACAGCAATAGTTTTATCTTTTTGATTTAAATCATTTATATCTTTAACATTTGAATTTTTGTTTGCTAAAATTGCAAGTGATGTTCTTGCATAAGGTATTGAAAAATCAATAGATTTTTTTCTTTCATCTGTTATTGTCATAGATGAAATAATCATATCAACTTTTCCAGTTTTAAGTGATGGTATTAATCCATCCCAAGCAATGTTTTCAATTTTTAATTCTTTATTCATTGAACGAGCTAACATTTTTGCAAAATCTACAGAAACTCCAGATGGATTTCCTTTTTTATCACTCATTTCAAAAGGTGGATATGCTAGTTCCATTCCCACTGTTAAGGTATTTTTATTTTCAACTTTTTTTTCATCGTCTTGACAACCTGAAAAAACCAAAGTAAACGCTATTATAAATATGACATAGACCAATCTTTTCATTTTTTTATCCTTTGTTGTGTTTGTGTTTTTTGAATATTATAAACCTTAGGAATATATCTTACTCTTTTATTAGTAAAATTAAAATTTGTCAAAGAGAATATAAAACATAGAAAAGGTAAAATATACTTTTATATTTAATAAAAATAATTTTTTTATAAATTTTTAAACTGTTACAAATTGTAATTAAATGTGATAAAAATAGTAAATTTATTAATTAAGACAAATTTTATCCTCTTTGGAATAGAATATGCAAAAACTTTTTTAGTAGTAAGAAGATTAATGATTAGGAAACAAAAATGATGGAAGTTTATTTAGACAATAATGCAACTACTGTGGTAGACCCAGTAGTTTATGAAGAGATGAAGCCATTTTTCTGTGAAAAATATGGTAACCCAAACTCTTTACATAGATTTGGAGCAGGAACTCATCCAAAAATGATGGAAGCTTTAGACTATTTATATAGTGGTATTAATGCAGATGATGAAGATGATATTATCGTTACTGCAAATGCAACTGAGAGTAATAATACTGTAATTAAAGGTATTTGGGTTGACAAGATATTAAATGGTGACAAAAATCATATTATTACTTCAGAAGTAGAACACCCAGCAATAACTGCAACATGTAAATTCTTAGAATCACAAGGTGTAAGTGTAACTTATCTTCCTGTAAATGAAGAGGGTGTATTAGAAGCAAGTAGTGTAAAAGAGTATTTAAGAGATGATACAGCACTAGTTTCAATTATGTGGGCAAACAACGAAACAGGAAAAATTTTCCCTATTGAAGAGATTGGACAAATTTGTAAAGAAGCTGGAGTTTTATTCCACTCAGATGCAACTCAAGCAATTGGAAAAATAAAAGTTGATGTTCAAAAAGCAAATGTAGATTTTATATCTTTCTCTGCACATAAATTTCATGGACCAAAAGGTGTTGGTGGATTATATGTAAGAAAAGGAATTAAATTAACTCCATTATTACATGGTGGAGAACAAATGGGTGGAAAAAGAGCTGGTACTGTTGATGTTGCATCAATGGTTGGAATGGGATTTGCAATGCATTTAGCTACAAATGAAATGGCTTTAGCTTATGAAAACAACCATGTTAAAAAATTAAGAGATAAACTTGAAAGTGCAATTTTAGAACTTCCTGAAACAGTAGTTATTGGAGGAGTAGAAAACAGAACTCCAAATACAACTCTTATTTCAATTAGAGGTGTTGAAGGTGAATCTATGTTATGGGATTTAAATCAAAAAGGTATTGGTGCAAGTACAGGTAGTGCATGTGCAAGTGAAGATTTAGAAGCAAACCCTGTAATGAATGCATTTGGAAGTGATAGCGAATTAGCTCATACAGGTGTTAGATTTAGTTTAAGTAGATTTAATACAGAAGAACAAATTGACTATGCAATTGAAGCAATAGTTGGCGCAGTAAAAAGATTAAGAAACTTATCAAGTTCTTATGCGTATGCACCAGAATCACACAAGTCTGGATTATAAAAAAGATTTCAAAGGAAAATAGATGGCAAAAAATGATTTAGTAAGTGGATCAATTTGGGATGAGTACTCAAATCAAGTTGTAAACAGAATGAATAATCCTCAACACCAAGGGGAAATTACAGAAGAGAGAGCAAAAGAGTTAAATGCAAAATTAATTATTGCAGATTTTGGTGCAGAATCATGTGGTGATGCAGTAAGACTTTATTGGGCAGTTGATGAAGCAACTGATAAAATCTTAGAGTCAAAATTTAAATCTTTTGGATGTGGTACAGCTATTGCTTCAAGTGATGTTATGGCTGAACTTTGTATTGGAAAAACTGTTGATGAAGCAGTAAAAATTACAAATATTGATGTTGAAAAAGCACTAAGAGATGAGCCAAATACTCCTGCTGTTCCTCCTCAAAAAATGCACTGTTCTGTAATGGCGTATGATGTAATTAAAAAAGCAGCATCTCAATACAAAGGTGTTGATATGGAATCTTTTGAAGAAGAAGAAATTGTATGTGAATGTGCAAGAGTATCTTTAGCAACTATTAAAGAAGTAATTAGAATTAATGATTTAAAAACTGTTGAAGAAATTACTGATTATACAAAAGCTGGTGCATTTTGTAAATCATGTATTAAACCAGGTGGACATGAAGATAAAGATATCTATTTAGTTGATATTTTAGCTGATACTAGAGCTTTAATGGAAGAAGATAGATTAAAAACTGCTGCTGATGCAAGTGCAAGTGGAGAACTTACATTTGATAAAATGACTTTAGTTCAAAGAATTAAAGCTCTTGATACTATCTTAGATGAAGATATTAGACCAATGCTTGTAATGGATGGTGGTAATATGGAAATCATTGATATTAAAGAGAACTTACCTCATTATGATTTATATATTAGATACTTAGGTGCATGTTCAGGATGTGCGTCTGGAAGTACTGGTACACTTTACGCAATTGAGTCAATCTTACAACAAAAAATTGATGAAAATATCAGAGTTTTACCAATTTAATAAACTTAAAAAATAAAAGAGATTTTTCTCTTTTATTGATTATAATCAATAATTAACTACAAATTTTTATGTAAAATTATCAAAAAAGATAAGGATACATAAATGAGTGAAACAATCAAATCATTCTTAACTGACGACCATAGATCTTGTGATAATCAATTTGCAGCTTTAGAAAATTTAGTTGCAATGCAAAATTGGCAAGATGCAACTAAAAACTTTTATAAATTTGAAAAAGAGTTAAAAATCCATTTTGATATGGAGGAGAAAGTGATGTTTCCAGCTTTTGAAAATAAAACTGGAATGAGTGCAGGTCCAACACAAGTTATGAGAATGGAACATGCACAAATGTTAAATGTTTTATCTTCTATGAAAGAGGATATTGAAAATAAAGACAAAAGACATTTTCTTGGTTTAAGTGAAAGTTTGATGATGCTTTTGCAACAACATAATATGAAAGAAGAGCAGATGTTGTATGCTATGGCAGATGCACATTTACATGAAGAGAGTGCTTCTATTATAGAAAAAATGAGAGAATTAAAAAGAGATTAGAGATGTTTAACCAAGGTTTATCATTAGATCAGGCACCACCAATTTCAGTGCCATTTAGATTTTTTTTAACAGCACCAATTTTTGCAATATTAATTGGTGTTATGTTTTTAGTTTATCCTTCTGAAGTTATTACAAATAGATACTCAAATGAGTCTATTGCAATGGCACATTTATTTACACTTGGTGTTTTATCAATGATAATTTTTGGTGCAATGCAACAAATGATGCCAGTATTAGCAGGTGCAGTTATTAAAAGACCTAAACTATTTGCATCTATTGTTCATACTACTTTGACTATTGGAACTTTGTGTTTTGCAATTAATTTTATAAACTCCAATAAAATATTTTTACTAATAGCAATTATTTGTCTATCAATCTCTTTTTTTACATTTTTTGCAGTTGCTATTTATTTACTATTTAACGTAAAATATCTAACATCAACGGTAAATGTGATGAGGCTTTTTGCTATTAGTGGATTATTGACTATTATTTGGGGTGTATATTTAGCTATTTCACATTTTACTGGAAATATTAATACTAATCATTTTAGTTTTGTAAATATTCACATAATACTTGGTATTTTTGGTTTTGCGAGTCTATTAATTATTGGTGTTTCTTTTCAAGTTATTCCTATGTTTTATGTAGCATTATCTTTTCCTAAAAAACTTCAAAATAGACTTCCTTTATCAATATTTATTCTAATTATATCTTATATTGCTTTTGCATTTTTAGATTTAGATTTTTATATTTATAAAATACTATTTACTATGTTTTTTATAATATTTGCTTTTAATGCTTTGAACTCTTTAAATAATAGAAAAAGAGTAGTTGAAGATGTAACTTTGTGGTTTTGGAAAGTTTCATTATATTCACTTGTAATTGCAATGTTAAATTGGTTATTTGTTCCTCAAGACTCTTCTTATTTTCTTACAATATTATTTGCTTTTGGATTTTTGTATTCACTTCTTCAAGGAATGATATATAAGATTATTCCTTTTTTATGTTGGTTTCATTTAAGTTCAAAAGGTCATTTTAATATACCTACAATTAGAGAAATTATAAACGAAGATTTAATAAAAATTCATTTTTATATATATTTATTATCTTTAGTTTTCTTTATTTTATTTGGTTTTTTTAATGAACTATTTTTACATATCGCTGCATGTTTATTTATCTTATCAAATATTTTATTTTTGATAAATTGTATAATTGGTATGAAAAAATATGCAACTATCTCAAAAGAGGACTCTTTTCAAACTTTTGTGCAATCATAGTTATGTTATAATAGGTCAAATTCTATAAAAGGAATATATTATGACTGCACAAGATAAAGAGTTAGAACAACTTCACGATACTATTGTTTCTGATGTAAATTCACTTGTTGAAAAATATATGGATATTGTTGGATGGGATGTTCCTGAATACGATGAAGTAGAAGCGAAACAAAAAATACTTGCAATTATAAAAAAATCTATTAATAAAATTGAGGAAGATAATTAATGTCAAATGATAATAATCAAATTTTAAAAAATACAAATGCTCAAATATTAGATGAATTCAATGCTTCAGTAATGTTTGATAAAGAGCTTTATGCACAAGATATTAAAGGTTCTATGGCACATAGTCAAATGCTTTTTGAACAAGGTATTTTATCAAAAGAGGATAAAGATGCTATTCATAATGGTCTTTTACAAGTAAAAGAAGAGATTGAAAGTGGTAAATTTGAGTTTAAAATTGAGCATGAAGATATTCATATGGCAGTTGAAAGTAGATTAACTGAAATTATTGGTGATGCAGGGAAAAGACTACATACTGCAAGAAGTAGAAATGACCAAGTTGCTACTGATTTTAGATTATATGTACAAGAAAAAACATTAAGTATAAAAGAGCAGTTAAAAGATGTTGTAAATACTTTTGTTTTGGTTGCAAAAAAACATACAGATACTTTAATTCCTGGTATGACTCATTTACAACATGCTCAACCTATTAATTTTGGTTATCATATGCTTGCATATGCAAATATGTTTAAAAGAGATTTTGAAAGATTTGAAAGTTCATATGAAAGAAATAATGTCTCTCCTTTAGGAAGTGCTGCACTTGCAGGAACTCCACACAATATTAATAGAGAAAGTACTTGTAAACAATTAGGATTTACTTCTGCTTCAATTAATGCAATGGATAGTGTAAGTGATAGAGATTTTGCACTAGAAATTTTATTTAATATAAGTACAGCAATGATGCACGTAAGTAGAATTGCTGAAGAGTTAGTAACTTGGTCATCTTATGAATTTCAATTTGTAAAAATGAGTGATGAGTATGCTACAACTTCTTCAATTATGCCTCAAAAGAAAAACCCTGATGTTCCTGAGTTATTAAGAGGAAAAACAGGTAGAACATATGGAAACCTTATCTCACTTTTAACAGTAATGAAAGGATTACCACTTGCTTATAATAAAGATACACAAGAAGATAAAGAGGGTGTATTTGATTCTGTTAAAACAATAGAAATTTCATTAAAGATATTAAATGAAGTAATTAAAACTATGCATGTAAATGTAGATAAAATGAGTGAAGCTTGTAAAGTTGGACATTTAAGTGCAACTGATTTAGCTGATTACTTAGTACAAAAACAAAATATGCCTTTTAGAACAGCTTATTATATTACAAAAGATGTAGTTGCTATGGCAAATAGTCTAAATAAAGATATTAGTGAACTTTCAATTGAAGAAATAAGAAATTCAAATGAACAAATAAAAGATATAAATGATGAAATAGTTATGTATCTTGATTTAAAAGCTTCAATGAGTGCTAGAAACTCTTTTGGTGGTACATCAACAAAACAGACTGAAAATCAAATAAAAATATTAAATAATTGGATAGAGAGTAAATAAGTAAAGATAAGAAGATGAGGTTAACTCATCTATCTTTCTTAACTTAAAAGGAATTTTTTAGTAGCATCGTAAAGTGCTTGTACATCAGTTTTCCCAATAAACCAATCTACACCGATACCCTTCATTTTATTTTTTACTGCGTCAGTTGTCATAGATGAGTTTACTACAACAGGAATATGACTATATTGACTATTTTCTTTTATAAAAGCTGCAACTTGGAAACCATCAGCTTCTGGCATCTCAATATCAGTAATAATTAATCCAATATCATTTGGATCTAATTCTTGAAATCTTTTTAATAGTAATGCACCATTATTGTAAATTTCAAAGCTTATATTTGCTTTTTTGAAGAATTTTCTTAAAATTTCTCTTGCAACACCTGAATCTTCAGCTGCAAGAACTAATTTACTTGATGTTATTGGAGCATCTACATATTTATTAATTGCATCTTCTCCATCATCAGTCCAACCAATATCTTTAAGAAGTTGTTCTGCATTAAATACTGTACAAAGTTCATCTTTTTCATGTACTTTTACGTATGTTGTATAAGTAATCTTTGAATTTGTCTCTTCTGTATGTCTTAAATCTTCAGTAGTTTTTTCAACGATATCAAGCATATCTTTAATTAAAAAACCTACTTTTTTGTGATTAAACTCACAGTAGATAATAAGTTTGTACTCTTCCATAGGTACTTTTTGTTGACCTAACCATGCATCTAGGTTAACTAATGTTACAGGTTCACCCCTAATTGTAGCAATTCCTGCAATAATAGTCGAATCACTAGGTGTATCATTAATAGTTACTTCATCTTTGATAACAAATGCTTTAACTTTAGCAATGTTAATAGCGTAGATATTGTTATGATTTGTATAAAATACTGCTAACTGCTGAACATTTCTTCTATGACCTTGAGTCATTTGTTCAACGCTACTACTGATGTCACTCATAATATTCCTTTTTATGTGATTTTAAATTATATATACTTTTTTCTTATAATCAACTTGTTTCTTAAAGTTTTTTTAATACTTTTTAATCAACTTTTGAACAGTGATTGATGCCATCATTAAGCCAAATGAACCTGTAACACCTTCGAAACTTCCTTTTTCTATACATTTAGGCTCTTCAGATGAAAAAACTACTTTGAATTTTTTCTTAAAACCTTGAGCTTTTAATTCTGTTCTTATTTTTCTAATAAAAGGGTCGTTGTACGTGTCCCAAATTGATTTGTACTCTATTTTACTTGGATCAATTCTTTTTGCTCCACCACTTGTACTTATAACTTTTGTAAAGTATTTTTTTATTAGATGAACCTTTGGTGTTACATCATCAATTGCATCTAAAATATAATCATATGATGAAAAGTCAAAATTATCAATCCACTCTTTAGTAATTTTAACATGAATTGGTGTCACTTTTGGATATTTTTTTGCTAAAGCATCAACTTTTACTTCGCCAATGTTTCCTTCACTACCCATTTGTCTATTTAAATTTGACTCTTCATATGTATCAAAATCTACAATAGTTATATCTGTAATACCAGTTCTGTATAATGCGTCAAGTGCAAAACTACCTACTCCTCCTACTCCTAGAAGAATAATTTTTGCATTTTGAAATTTTTGGAAATTATCTTCACCAAAAAGTTTTTTTGTTCTGTCATATCTCATATAATTTACTCTTTTAAAAATTTTAGATATTATATCATAAAATAATTTATGGAGTAGTTGATGGAAAAAGAACCAATGACAATATCTGGTTATGAAAAAATTACAAATAATCTAGATTTTTTAAAAACTAAAGAACGACCAGAAACAGTAATTGCATTAGATGAAGCAAGACAATTAGGTGATTTAAAAGAAAATGCCGAATATCATGCTGCAAAAGATAAATTAAAAATTATAGATTCTCAAATTGCAGAATTAGGAAATATTATTAGCAAAGCTGTTATTATTGACCCTTCAACTCTACCTCACGATAAAGTAAGCTTTGGATCAACTGTTGATTTAGTTGATGTTGATACAGAACAAGAGTATACTTATACAATAGTTGGTGGAGTAGAATCTGATGCTGATAAAGGATTAATATCTTTTAATTCTCCTTTAGCAAAACAGTTAATGGGAAAAGAAGAGGGTGATGAAGTTCAAGCTTCACTTCCAGGTGGTTTATCTACATTTGAAGTTGTAGAGGTTTACTACAAAGAGATACAGTTATAAAAGTAATATATGTTTTTTGAGCTAAAAGATAACTCGATTTTTGTAGCTGACTCTCACTACAATGAAAAAAACGAACAATTCTTAATCTTTTTAGAAAAATTAAAATCTAAAGAGATTAAGTGTGAACAACTAATTTTAATGGGAGATATGTTTGATTTTATATCTTCTGAGAGTAAATACTTTGTAAAAAGAAATCAAAAACTAATTGACATTATTAATGAACTTTCAAATATTATACAAATTGTATACTTTGAAGGAAATCATGATTATAATATGCAACCTTTATTTGATAATGTTAAAGTAATAAAAAGAGAAAAACAACCACTTATTGTAGATTATAAAGATAAAAAAGTTGCAATATGTCATGGTGATATTTATACTCCAAAATCTTATGATTTATATTGTAAAGTTATTAGAAATCACCCTTTATTAATATTTTTGAATATGTTAGATATTAAAAACTTTATATCTAAAAAAATTTATTATACATTAATTAAAAAAACTATTTGTTCTGATTTTAAAGGGTTTGAAGAATTAGCTTTAAAACGTAGTAAAAATTTTGATGCAGATATGATAGTTGAAGGGCATTTTCATCAAGGAAAAGAGTACACTTTTGATAAGAAAAGATATATTAATATTCCCTCATTATGTTGTAGTCAAGAGTATTCAATACTAAAAGATGAGCAATTCATAAAAATAAAACTTAATAAATAAATTTATTAAAATATAAAGCAAATATTGATATATAATCAAATAAATGTGAAAAAGGATAAGAAATCGCAAAATTTGAAGTAGTAAGTGAGTATTCACCATCTGGAGATCAACCTCAAGCAATTGAAGCGCTAAGTCAATCAATAGATGAAGGGAACAAATACCAAACACTTTTAGGTGTAACAGGAAGTGGTAAAACTTATACAATGGCTAAAGTTATTGAAAAAGTTCAAAAGCCAACTTTAATTATGACACATAATAAAACTCTTGCTGCGCAATTATATAGTGAATTTAAAGCATTCTTTCCAAACAATCATGTTGAGTATTTTATATCATACTATGATTATTATCAACCAGAAGCCTATATTCCAAGAAGTGATTTATTTATAGAAAAAGATTCTTCTATAAATGAAGAATTAGAAAGATTAAGATTAAGTGCAACTGCTTCTCTTTTATCTTTTGATGATGTAATTGTAATTGCTTCTGTTTCTGCAAACTATGGTTTAGGTAATCCAGAAGAGTATAAAGCAATGGTTCAAAGAATAGAAGTTGGCTTTGAATACTCTCAAAAAGAGTTTTTACTAAAATTAGTAGAGATGGGTTATAAAAGAAATGATAAATTCTTTGATAGGGCAGATTTTAGAGTAAATGGAGATGTAATTGATATTTTCCCTGCTTACTTTGAAGATGAATTTATAAGAGTTGAGTTTTTTGGTGATGAAGTTGAATCAATCACAAAACATGAGTACTTAACAAATACAAAAACTAAAAGTTTAGATGAGGTTATAATCTATTCTGTTAATCCTTTTGTTGTTTCAAATGATAAATTAGCAACAGCTGTTAAACAAATTGAAGATGAATTAAAAGAGAGATTAGAGTTTTTTAAACAAGAAGATAAACAAGTTGAATACCAAAGACTTAAACAAAGAGTTGAATTTGATTTAGAGATGATTGAAAGTACAGGTATGTGTAAAGGTATTGAAAATTATGCACGACACTTAACTGGACAAAAACCTGGTGAAACACCATATTCACTTATGAACTATTTTGAACAAATGAAAGAAGAGTTTTTATTAATAGTTGATGAGTCACATGTATCTTTGCCTCAATTTAGAGGAATGTATGCAGCAGATAGAAGTAGAAAAGAAGTATTAGTTGAGTACGGATTTAGACTTCCAAGTGCACTTGATAATAGACCTTTAAAATTTGATGAATTTATAAAAAAAGCTCCACACTTTCTATTTGTAAGTGCAACTCCAAATGAACTTGAAATAGAAAAAAGTTCAGTGGTTGCAGAACAAATTATTAGACCAACAGGATTACTTGACCCTGTTATTGAAATAATGGATAGTGAGTATCAAGTAGAAAAACTTTATGATGAAATAAAAAAAGTAGTAGAGAAAAATCAAAGAGTTTTAGTAACAGTATTAACTAAAAAAATGGCAGAAGAGTTAACTTCATATTATTCTGATTTAGGAATAAAAGTAAAATATATGCACAGTGAAATAGATGCAATTGAAAGAAATCAAATAATTAGAGAGTTAAGACTTGGAGAGTTTGATGTTTTAGTTGGAATTAACTTACTAAGAGAGGGACTTGATATTCCAGAAACTTCACTTGTTGCAATACTTGATGCTGATAAAGAAGGTTTTTTAAGAAGTAAAACTTCACTTATTCAAACAATGGGTAGGGGAGCAAGAAATGAAAATGGTAGAGTAATTTTATTTGCAAAAAGAATAACAGATTCAATGCAATTTGCAATTGATGAAACAAATAGAAGAAGAGAGATACAAAAAGAGTATAATAAAGAGCATAATATTACTCCTAAATCTACAAAAAGAAAAATTGATGAAAACCTTAAACTTGAAGAGTATGATGATTTAGCATGGAAAAAACAAAAATTAGAAAAAATGCCTGCAAGTGAAAGAAAAAAAATCTTAATAGAATTAAATAAAAAGATGACTAAAGCAGCAAAAGATTTAAATTTTGAAGAAGCTATTAGATTAAGAGATGAAATAGAAAAATTAAAAAAAGCCTAATATTGTAAGAAGGAAAGAAGTTGCCTAAAAAAGCTACAAAAGAAGAGATTCAAATAATAAAAGAAGCATTCCAAGAAAAGTTTTCAAATGCTGTTACTGAATTAAATTATAAAAATGATTATGAGTTATTAATAGCTATTATTTTATCAGCACAATGTACAGATAAAAGAGTAAATATTATAACTCCTGCACTTTTTGAAAAGTATCCAAGTGTATTTGAATTAGCTGATGCAAAACTTGAAGATGTTAAAGAGTTATTAAAAAGTTGCTCTTTTTTTAATAACAAATCAAAAAATATCATAAAAATGGCTCAAAGTGTAATTGCAAACTATGATGGAAATATTCCACATAATCAAAAAGAGTTAATTAAACTAGCTGGTGTTGGAAACAAAACAGCAAATGTTTTTATGATTGAATTTGAGGGAGCAAATCTTATGGCTGTTGATACTCATGTATTTAGAGTTTCTCATAGATTAGGATTATCTTATGAAAAAACAGTTGAAAAAACTGAAGCTGAATTAGTAAAAAAACTAAAAGATGATTTACATATATTCCATCAAGCTATGGTTTTATTTGGTAGATATACATGTAAAGCTTTAAATCCTGAGTGTGAAAACTGTCTTTTCCCTCATGTTTGTAAAACAAAAAACTCATTTAAGCCAGGCTGATAAATTTTACAATTTATCGCTGCTTTTTTATTCTTGCTTTAAACTCTTCTTTTGAAAGATATTTACTATTTGAAGAAGTAGTTTTAGGTGCTTTATCTTCTTGTTCTACTATTTTATCTTCAACTTTTAAACTCTTAATCAAACCCATTTTTAAATTTTTTAGAATTGTCAAAACTGTTGTTAAGTGTCTGTTCTCAACTTCAAATGAAACTTTAGCCATGAAACCTCTTTTTATTTAAATTATATCAAAAAATTAATTTAACTTTAAATTAACACATCAAAGTTACTATTTCAAAAACACAAAAAAGGCAAGGAATGAAAAAAGAGTTAGTATTATCTTTTATTGTGGCATCAAGTTTAATAGCAAGTGATGAAATAGAACTTGATACTGTAATGGTAACAGATACTTTAAAATCAAAAGTAGTAAATGATATAAGTAATGAAAATCTAAAATCTGCTGATTTAGCACAAGCATTAAGTGAAAATTCTGCTTCAATATCAATGGTAAGAAGAAGTGGAATTGCAAATGATATTATAGTAAGAGGACAGAAAAAAGATAATATAAATATCTTAATTGATGATGCTAAAATTTATGGAGCATGTCCTAATCGAATGGATCCTCCAACTTCTCACATATTAGCAAATAATGTAGAAAGTGTAGAAGTAACAGAAGGTCCATATGATGTTGAAAACTTTGGAACATTAAGTGCTAAAGTTAAAGTAAATACGAAAAAGCCAAAAGAGGGATTTAACGGCGATGTAAATGTAAATTTTGGAAGTTATGGTTATAGTAAATATTCTACAACAATTAGTGGAGGAACAGAAGATTTTCGTGCATTGATTTCTGCATCAACTGAAAAAAGTGACCAGTATGAAGATGGAGATGGAAATACATTAGCGCAACAATTAGAAAAAAATAGTAAAGACAAAACTAGAACATATAATGATAAATATGATGAGATGGATGCCTATGAAAAGAAAACATTCATGGGAAAACTATATTTTAATCTAACAGATAATCAAGAGATTAATCTTTCATATACAGCAAATAGAAGTGATGATATCTTATATGCAAATACAGGAATGGATGCTCTTTATGATGATTCTGATATTTATACATTTAATTATATTGCAAATGATTTATCAAAATATTCAAAAAAATTAAAGTTTAGTTCATATTACTCAAAAGTTGATCATCCTATGAGTACTAGATATAGAAATAATGGTGCAATGGATATGACAAATCATATGAAGTCTAAAATAAAAGGAGCAAAGCTTCAAAATGATTTAAACTTATTTGATGGAGTATTAACTTTAGGAGTTGATGGAAGTAAAAGAACTTGGGAAGGTGAATATAGTAATAAAATGAGTTCTTATCTTGGTGATAGTATTTCAAAAACTGATACTAAAAATAAAGCAGCATTTATAAAATATAATAAAGATATAAATGATTTGAATATAGAAATAGCATCAAGATATGATAATACAGATATTCAAACAGCAGGAGAAGAGCAAGATAATGATTATAACTCTTTAAATGCATATTTGCTAACTACTTATAAAGTTGATGATACTTTAAATATTTTTGCAGGAATAGGTAAATCAAGTAGAGTTCCAGATGCAAGAGAGTTGTATTTTAAAAAAAGTGGTAAATTAATTGGAACACCAAATTTAGAACAGACTAAAAACTATGAAGTTGATTTTGGGGTTGAAAAAACATTTGGTGATTTTAAAATAAAAACAAAACTTTTTTACTCAAAACTTAAAGACTATATTGCTTATAACGCTTCAAAAACACAAAATAATTTTGAGAATGTGGATGCAAAAATATATGGATTTGATATAAGTGGGTTATATTATGCAAATGATGAAATATCTTTGGATTATTCACTTGCTTATCAAAGAGGTAAAAAAGATAGTGCATTAGATGGACAAAGTGATACAAATTTAGCAGAAATAGCACCACTAAAAGCAACTTTAGGATTTAATTATGAAAGAGGAAAAAATAGATTTAGAGCCTCTTATATTGCTTCAAAAGCATGGAGTAATTATGATGAAGACAATGGTGAACAGCATATAGCAGGTTATGGAACAATGAATTTAAAATATGAAAATAGTTATATTAAAAATACGGTTTTAACTTTTGGAATAGATAATGTTTTTGATAAAACATATGCAACAAGTAATACCTATAAAGATTTAACACTACTTACTTCCACAAGTGATGAGGTAATGTTATTAAATGAGCCAGGAAGATATGTTTATTTTAATGTAAAATTCTCTTTTTAGAAGTAACTTTTTAAAGTTACTTCTATATTCTTTTATAAAATGAAGTAAAAAATGTTCTTAAACTTATAAATACCTTTATTGTTGTATAATTTCAATTATACTATAAAATATACACACAAAGGATATGAAATAAAAGAAGAACCCGACATAATTAGACAAGAATCAATTGATACAATAGTAGATAATTTAAAATATTTAGGAATGGTAGTACTTATTCTTCTAATTGTTAACTTAGCATTAAGACTTGATGTAGATTACTTAGTTACATATACAAGTGAAAGATCTTTCACAGAAGCAACTCAACTTATTTGTATTATATTTTCAATATTTGTTTTTGCAAAAACTACAATAAAAAGAAAAGATTTAAGACATGGACTTGCATTAATAACTGGATTTTTCATAGTTATTTTAACAAGAGAACTAGATTCTACATTTGATATGGTTTATCATGGTTTTTGGAAAGTACCCGCAGTTACAGTTTTTTTAATAACAATATTTTATACATTTAAAAAATTTGCTGTTGGTGTAAATGAGTTTGCAATAGTTTTAAAAGAAAAAGCTATGAAAATGATGATTTGTTCTGTTATGCTTCTTTTTGTACATTCAAGATTATTTGGTATGAAAGTTTTTTGGAAAGAAGTACTTCACGAAAGTTATATATATCAAGTAAAAGTTATTGCAGAAGAAGGAACAGAATTAATGGCATATGGACTTATTGCATATGCTGCATATTTAATCTGTAAAAGTTTAAATAAAAAGGTTATTGATTAGACTTTTAAGTCTAATCAAAATCAAATACTGATTGAGTTTGTCCTGTACTTCCAAACTCTTCATCTATCTCTTTAGCAATTTGTTTAAAATCAATATTTTCTATTTTTTTTAAAGTTTTATAAATATGCTTTTTACCTCTTTGAAGTTCTTTTGATTTTATTCCATGTGAAATAGATAAACTAGCTTCTATAAATGCAGATAATTTATCACACTGCTTTAAAGCCTCTCCATCGATTGCATTATATTTATCTAAATTATAATCACCAATATTTTCAACTATTTCTATTTTATTTTTGTATTTAATTTTATTTAAAAATTCATCTTTCTTTTTATCTTCATAAAGTCCTAAAAGATAAGAGAATTCATCTTTTAAATCATCTGGAATAAAAGGTAAGATATCATCTTCAATTTTTATTATTTCATATTCAGCTATTATATTTGATAGTTCATCAACACTATATTTTACAGGTGAAATTATATCTTTAGTCAATGCTTCTGGCAAATCATGAAAAAGAGCAGTGTAAAAGTTGTTTTGTAATCTCTTATCACATGCATCTACATCTTTTGAATAAAAGTATGCAAAAAGTGCAACTGTTAACATATGACCTAATACAGAAGTCTCAGGTATTCTTGGTGTTTGAGCCCATCTTTTTTGGAATCTAAGTCTTCCACTTAAATCTGTAATTCTTGCAAGTTTTTTGTTTAGTGCAATTTTTCTGACACCAATTAATTCATAATAATCTTCAATTTCATCTTCAACACTTCTTTTAACATTTTCAATATCTGTTAGAAATTTTGATGTTTGATAAACAATTGAAAATTCCCATTTAGTAGCTAAATAAGACGCAGCTTTTAAGATAAATCTCTCTTTTTTATACATATTTGAATCAGTTAAATACTCTTCAAACTTTTTTAAAAAAGTACCATTTTGTATTGGTTCTAATGAGTCTTTTAATTTTTCAATAACCCAAGAGTTTATCTCTTTAGATTTTTTTTGTAATGCTTTTCTAAAAACATCAGGTCTTATATCTGTGACAACAATTCTTCTTAAAAACTCAAAAATACCTGCTTCTATTAAGTGTGTGAAGTTTATATCATCTTCAAGTTTTGCTATAAAAAAAGCGATTATAAATTTGTGAGCTTGTTTATCAAGTTCTACAAGTTCAACCATTCTTGGATAATCATTCCATCTTTGAATTGATGCAGAAGAGAATATATAATCAATAACTTTAGGATTTATCATCTTCATCCTTTTTTATATTTTTATCATCATGAAAAAAAATAAGTTTTTTACCTATTAGCATAGAAAAAACAATAATAAACATAATTAAATATACTTGCCAATCTTGCATATTTAACCCTTTTAGAAATTTATTCATTATCTCATAAGCTTCATAAATAGGTGCTTAGAAATAAATTTATAAAAAACTTGACGTAAAATTGAAAATCAGTAGTATAATTTCGAAAATTTTTTAAGGAAAAAATAAATGTCAACTTTGACTGTTAATAACTATATGTTAAAACACTTTGATTTAGATGCAAAAGAGACAATGGATTTCTATTTAAAACAAATAGATGTAGAACTTAGTGATTACACTTTTGCAGGTAATTACATATGGTTATCTACTGCAACAGGATTTTATACAATTGTAAATGAAACATTTTGTCTATTTATATTAAACTCTGGTGAACTTAGTATGCTTTTGCCTCCAATTGGTAAAAAAGAGAAAACATATGAAGCAATTACTATATGTTTTGAAATAATGAATAATCACAATAGTAAAAAGAATTATTCAAAAATAGAGTATGTACATGAGAATATATTAGAAGGTTTTGTTGATTATTTGGAAGAGGGTACATTAATTTATGATATGTTAAAAGATTATGTTATTGAGAAAAAACTAGTTGATTACATATATAAAGCTGATGATTTGATTGATTTAAAAGGTGATTCTTATAAATCAAAAAGAAATGAAATTAATAAATTTAAAAAAATTTATCCAAATTTTAGAATAGAAGTTTTAGAAAAAAATAAACATGCAAAAGATGTATTAAATCTATTTAACAAATGGGTAAAAGATAGAACAACATATATGCCAAAAGAAGAAGTTGAAGTATTTTTAGATGGAATATATTTTGAAAGATTTGCAATAAAAAGATTGATTAATGATTATGAAAATCTTGATGTGATTGGATTAGTTATTTATATAGATGATGAAATAAAAGGTTTTACAGTTGGTGAAAAAATAACAGAAAATACAGCAAGTGTGATTATTGAAAAAACAGACTTTGAAATTTTAGGTTGTGCACAATTAATATTTAGAGAGTTTACAAAAGTATTAAAAAATAAATATAATATTGAGTATATAAATGTAGGTGATGATATGGGATTTGAAAATTTAAAAAAAGTAAAAATGTCATATAGACCAAATAAACTAATTCCTAAATATACAATTTATCAAAAATGATATACAAAGCAAATAAAGAGGATTTAAACCTCTTATATCAAATAGAAAAAGAAGTCTTTAAAGATGATATATTTTCTTTAAGTAAAGCAGCACTGAGATATCATTTAGTTAATAACTTGATATTTATTATAAAGTATCAAGGCATTTGTGTTGGGTATTGTTTATGGCTTAAAAGAAAGAAGTTTTATAGACTTTACTCTTTTGCAATTTTATCTAAATATCAAGGCAAAGGTTTAGCTTCAAAGTTATTGGATTTTTCTATTATTAACTTAAAAGAAAAGAGTTTGCAACTTGAAGTTAGAGTTTCAAATGAAAAAGCAATTTTATTATATGAGAAATTTGGATTTAAAAAAGTAAAAGTTTTAAAAGATTATTATGTAAGTGAAGATGCTTATTTAATGAGAAGGGTATAAGAGTTAACTCTTATACTCTACAACTTCCCATTTTACCTAATGCATTTATTTTATCAACTCTTCCTTCGTGTCTTCCACCTTGGAAAGTTGCATTGTCCCATGCATCAACAATAGCTTCAATCATTCCATATCCACTAACTCTTTCTCCAAGACAAATAACATTTGCGTCATTATGTTCTCTTGCCATTTTTGCAGAGTATTCATTGTGACATAAAGCAGCTCTAATTCCATCAAATTTGTTTGCAGCCATTGACATACCAATTCCAGAACCACAGATTAAAATCCCTTTTGAGTTTTCATCTTTAAGTACTTCTGTACAAACTTTAGCAGCAAAGTCTGGATAATCAACTCTATCTTTAGAAAAAGGTCCTAAGTCTAGAACTTCATGACCTTTTTTTTCAAATAGTTCTTTTACATACTCTTTTATATCAATACCAGCATGATCCGCAGCAATAAAATATTTCATTAATATATCCCTTTTTCATGATTAATATCTACTTTTTTCCCTATTAAATCTTTTTCTATTGATTCAACAGTTCTAAAAACTCTATCCCATCTAACTTTTTTGTCTTTGTCCCAAGAGAAGTAGATAAACCAAGGTTTACCAACAATATATTTATATTCTACTGTTCCCCAAAATCTTGAGTCATTTGAGTGATCTCTATTATCACCCATCATAAAATATTCACCTTTTGGAACTTTTATTGGTAACATATTAAATAATGCAGCAGGAGCTAAACCATTATTTACTACATTTGGGTCATGGTGAATTCCTGGATGTTTTCTTTGATAAGGATTAATTATCCAAAGTTGACCTTCAACATCAATAATTTGGTCTTCAGGATAATTTTTCTTAACATATTCATTACCTTCACTTGGATGTAAAAGAAGATTTTTATTTTGAATTAAAACTAAATCTCCTCCAGTAGCAACACATCTTTTTACATAATGAACTTTATCATTATGAGGATATCTAAATACTACAATATCTCCACGTTGTGGTTTATCTCCATCAATTAAATGTCCATCTCCTTTAAAATCAGGTAAGATAGGAACTTCAAGCCAAGGAATTCTAGGAACTGGAACACCATAAGAGAATTTTTTTACAAATAGCATATCTCCAATAAGTAGCGAGTTTTTCATACTTCCACTTGGAATAACAAAAGCTTGTGCTACAAAGAAAATAATAACTAATACAATGATAACTGTACCAGTCCAAGAACTAGCCCAGTTGTAAGCTTTCTTAATCATTTAATTTTCTTTCTCTTTCTTCTCTTAATCTTGCAGCTTTAATAGTATTTACTAAAAGCATTGCAATTGTCATAGGTCCAACTCCACCTGGTACTGGAGTAATATATGAACATTTTTTTGAAACATTTTCAAAATCAACATCACCTACTAATTTTCCATTATCAAGTCTATTAATACCAATGTCAATTATAATTGCGCCATCTTTTACCATATCTTCAGTAATTAAATTTACTTTTCCTACACCAACGCAGATAATATCAGCATTTAAAGTGTGCTCTTTTAAATTTTTTGTATAAATATGGCATGTAGTAACTGTTGCATTAGCATTTAATAATAGTGTACTCATAGGTTTTCCTACAATGTTACTTGCACCTACTACACATACATTTTTACCTTCTGGGTTAATATCATACTCTTCAAGTAATCTCATTACACCATAAGGAGTAGCAGGTATGAAAGAGTCTAAACCTAATGTCATTCTTCCTGTATTATAAGCATGGAAACCATCAACATCTTTTTCTGGTGCAATTGCTTCTAATATAGCAGTTGTATCAACATGTTTTGGTAATGGTAATTGAACTAAAATTCCATCAATATTTGGATTTCTGTTCATCATTGCTAAAATTTCTAAGATTTTATCTTGAGAAATTGTTTCTGGCATCTCATGTACAATTGAGTAAATACCTGCTTGTTTACAAGCTTTACTTTTCATATTTACATAAGCTGCACTAGCTGGATCTGCACCAACTAAAACAACAGCAAGTCCTGGAGTTATACCTTTTGTAGTTTGAAGCTCAATTACATCAGCTTTAACTTCTTCTTTAATTTTATTAGATAGTCCTTTTCCATCAAGTATTGTCATGGCAGTTAAACCTTATATTTGTTTTAATTTTAGGCTGATATAATACCAAAAAGATTTTTACACAAAGGTTAATCTTGAGGTTTATAGCATTATTAGCTCTTCTTATATCTACAACTCTTTTTGCAACAGATGATGATAACTCTTTTATCACTAAGTATGAATATGGAGCAATGCTTTATAAAAATCCAAGGGGAATAGGGTGCAACAAATGCCATGGAAATGGTAAAAAAGAGATAATTCTTGCAAAATATAGAAATAAAAAAGGTGCACTGAAATATATAAAAGTACCTCCTATTGCAAAAGTAAGTTTTGAAGATTTTAAAGCTAAATTAAAATCGGATAAAACTGAATCTTTAGTGATGCCAACTTACTTTTTAACTGATGATGAGTTAGACTCATTGTATTTTTACATTCAAAAACTAAAATAAAGCAAATATTAATAAATTTTTAAGTATAATGCGCAACTTAATTTAAAACAAAGGAAATGTTTATGTTAGAGGGTATCGCAAGAGATAGTATGACAAAACAAGAAACTAAATCTTTAAGAAGAGATGGTTACTTAATTGCTAATATCTATGGAAAAGGTTTAGAAAATATTAATGCTGCATTCAAAATGAATGAATTCATTAGAGCTTTAAAATCAAAAGAAACACTTGCTTTTGATGTAACTGTTGGTGGAAACGCTATTAAAGTTGTTGTTCAAGAATACCAAAAATGTCCTATTACTTCAGATTTACTACACGTAGATTTAATGGTAGCACAACCAGGTGTTAAAACTACTTATAAAGTTCCAGTTAAAACTGTTGGTACACCAATTGGTTTAAAAAATAAAGGTCTTTTTGTATTCCATAAAAAAAGAGTTCCAGTAAAAACTACTATTGAGAATTTACCAGAAAACTTTACTTTAAATGTTGATGCATTAGATACAGGTGATAATATCTTAGTTAGAGATTTAGAATTACCAGAAGGTGTAGAGTGTTTCTTAGACCCAAGAGTGCCAATCGTTGGTGTAATTAAGGCTAAGTAATTAAATATGTCTTTAATAGTTGGACTTGGTAACATAGGTGAGAAGTATCTATTAACTAGGCACAACATAGGTTTTATGGTCATTGATGAAATGGCCAAAAACCTAAATACTTCTATAATTAATAAAGCTACTTTTAAAGCAGATGTTCTTAAATCTGCATATGACTTATTAGTAAAACCAAAAACTTATATGAATCTTTCAGGTGATGCTGTAATTGCCATCAAAAATTATTATAAAATTGATAATGAAGATATAATTGTAATTCATGATGATTTAGACTTACCATTTGGAACAGTAAAATTTAAAATTGGTGGTGGTCATGGTGGTCATAATGGATTAAAATCTATTGATTCTCATATTGGACGAGAATATATTAGAGTAAGAATTGGAATAGGGAAACCACAGAATAAAGAAGATGTTGTAAATTATGTTTTAAATAACTTTTCGAAAGAGGAATTAAATAGATTAAAAGATATAATTATACCTCATACGATAAAAGCAATAGATGCACTAAAAAGTGGTGAATCTATAAATGAAATTAAATCTAAATACACATTGAAGTGATAATGAGCATATTAACAAAATACATTTTACAAAAATATTTAAAAAGTTTTTTTATTGTTTTAGTTTCTTTACAACTATTTTTTGTTGGAATTGATTTTTTTCAAAATGTAAAGAACTTACCTGATTCTGCAAACTTACAATTATTATATCTATTTTATAATAGTTTTTTTACACTAACACTTACTTTACCTTTGTCATTGGTATTTGGGTGGATTTTAACACTTGTTATTTTAATTAAAGGAAATGAGCTTGTTGCTTTTACTGCACTTGGTGTTAGTAAAAGAAAGATATATTCTCCTGTTTTAAAAGTAACTTTTTTTCTATTACTAGTAATCATTGGATTACAAGCAACACCTCTTGCATATTCATATGAGCAAAAAGATAAGATATTAGATGGTGAATACTTTACTAGTACAAAATCGGACATTTTCTTAAAATATGATAGCTATTATGTATATTTTCAAAAACTATTTCCTATTGAAAAAAGAGCTGAAAATATACATATTTTTAAAGTTGCTAATAAAGATTTAGTTGAAAGTATTGTTGCTAAAAAAGCATATTTTCAAAATAATAGATGGTATATAATTGATGCAAAAATAACTACAAAACCAAGTGAGATTGATTTTGCTACTTCTAAAATTGTAGTAAAACATGAAAAATTTCTTCATACACTTGAAGGATTTAAACCAAAAATTTTGGATAATGTTTATGAAGAAAAATCTGCATTTTCTATTTTAGATGCAGTATCAGCACTATTATTATTAAAACAACAAGGTATTAATACAGATAAAATTAGAGGTGCTTTGTATTATGAAATAATAGTATCATTTTTTATAATTCCTATTATGATGCTTATATTTGCATATTCTGCATTGAATAGTAGATTTTTTAATGTTGGTAAATTTACTTCTCTTTCAATATTTTTTACATTGATTATTTGGGGAGTATTCTTCTTATTACATAAATTTTCAAATAATGGTACTTTATCACCAGAATTGTCACTTCTATTACCTATGTTTTTGTGGTACACTATATCTTTTATTGTATATAAAAGAAAAACATCTTATTAAAAAAAAGGATATTTAAATATGCCTAACAAACATGTAAAAGCTTATGGAGTAGCTTTATATAAGTTAGAGGATAATAGTATCAAGCTTCTGCTATGTAAATCATCAAAAAGTGAAAATAGATGGGGATTTTTAAAAGGTATGCAACTAAAAGCAGAAACAGCTAAAGAGTGTGCTAAAAGAGAATTCTATGAAGAATCAGGAATAAAAGTTGATATTGAATCTTTTGAAGAGTATTTCGAACAATTAAACAAAGAGAAAGATATTGGTATTTGGCTTGTCAATGCAAAAAATGTTAAAGATTTAGAAATTTACTTTAATGATGAGGGAAAACTTTTTGATAAATTTCTTTCTCCTGAAAATAGTAAAGTTAAATATTTTGATTTAAATAAATTACCAGATTTTAAAAAGAAACAAAAAAGTTTAATCTCAAAGGTTAAGGATTTTTTAGAAAATAAGAATCAACACCATTAGCAATTCCTTCTGCTAATGTTTTTTGGTATCTTTTATTATATAATCTTCTACTTTCCATAGGGTGTGAAATATATCCAACTTCTATTAGAATTGAAGGCATTTGAGCTCCTACAAGAACCCAAAAAGGACCTTCTCTTACTCCGCCATCTTCCACTGATTTATAATGTTTATTTAGCTGATATAGCATATTTTGTTGCACATCAATTGCAAGTTTATTTGATGCTGTGATTTTACTTTGATTAAGTACTGTAAGAAAAGATTTTTTTGTTGCTAAACTCATTGATCTAATGTCACTGCTATTCTCTTTGGCTGCAACTCTTTTTGCTCTTGCACTTCTTGCAGGACTTAGGAAAAATGTCTCAACACCTTTTACTTTACTTGCTTTACTTTTTACAATTGAGTTTGCATGAATAGATATAAATATATCTGCATTTAATTTATTTGCTAAGACAGTTCTATTTCTTACTTTTATAAATTTATCTGTTTTTCTTGTGATATAAGCTTTGTATCCTCTATTTTTTAAGTGCTCGTATAGATATTTTGCAACAGCTAGAACTACATGCTTTTCATATCTTTTGTGTGGACCTACTGCACCTGCATCTTTACCACCATGTCCTGCATCAATTACTACTATTTTTCTTTTATAATCTTCTTGAATAGTTTTAGTTATAGCTTGTTTTTTACTGCTATTATCATTTGTTACTTTTATATTTAAAAATTTAATAATTATTCTTTTATTATTTATAATATAAATTGGTTTTAATTTACTTTTATTTCTAATTTTTAGATGAAGAGTATTTTTATTTTTTTGCATTATATATATTCTATCAATGCCTACAATTGATAGTTTTGTAGGTTTTGCATCTTTAAAAAAACCATTTATATCAAAAAGATATAGATTAGAATATTTAGTTTTATCGATATTATAATCTATGTCTTTTTTTGTAATATGTTTATTAAAATCAATAATAATCATATTTTTTTGAGTGTAAACTTTTTGTATAGAGTTTTTTAAATCAATTTTTTGAGAAATAGGGTCTTTTTTTGCATACGCTTTTTCTAATTTCTCTTTTTGAATAGCTTTCTTTTCTATTTTTTTAAACTCTTTACTCTTTTTTTGAGATAGTTTTTTTAGTTCATTTTTATATTTAGAAGTGTCATAACCAAGTTTTGTTCCATAACTTATTATGTTTTCAAGATGCTTTTTTTCTAAAGCAGTATTATTATCTAATACTGCTCGTAAGTAGCTCATTCTCTCTGAATTATATTTTTCAGAGATAGATGATGCAAATAGATTAAGATTAAATATTATTAAAAAAGATAAAAATATTTTTTTTAAAATAACTATTCTCCCTTAGTTAATTTTTCAATTAGTTCGTGTACTGATATTATTTTATCTATTTTATATCCATTTGTACCTGTGAAAAATAGTCCTGTATCCATATCACCTTGATATGCAGCACCAAGTCTATCTGCAATACAATATCCAACCATTTTTGCTTCTTGTCCTCTATTACAAGGAGCAACGCAGTTGGAAATACAAGCAACTTTTGGTGCAGTTTTTTCTTCAATTGTTTTTTGAAGATTTGTCATTACTGCACGTGCAGGTAAACCTACTGGAGATTTCATAAGTTGAATATCTTCTTCTTTTGCATCAATTAATACTTTTTTCATATTCATATCTGCATCACATTCATGAGTACCTATAAATCTTGTTGCCATTTGAACACCATCACATCCAAGTGCTAAAAATTTATCAATATCATTTTTGTCCCAGATTCCACCTGCAGCAATAATAGGAATATCTCCCCATTTTTTTGCTTCTTCAATTACTGGTCCAACAATATTCTCAAGTTGAAACTCTTCTTGGAAACATTGCTCATAAGTAAATCCTTGGTGACCTCCAGATTTTGGTCCTTCAACAATAATTGCATCAGGAATTTTGTTAAATCTTTTCCATTTTTTACAAATTAGTTTTAATGCTCTTGCACTAGAAACAATTGGAACTAATGCAACATCTGGAAAATCTTTTGTAAATTCTGGCATATTTGTTGGTAAACCAGCACCTGTAATTATAATATTAATTCCAGCTTCACAAGCATCTTTTACAACTCTTCCATAGTCATTAATTGCATGTAAAATATTACAAGCTAAAGGTGCATCTCCACAAATTTTTCTTGCATTTTTAATTATAGTACTTAGTGCTTCTTTAGAGTAGAAATTTAATACATCAACAGGTTTATTTTTTTTAGTTTTTATTGAGAACTCATCACTTTTATAATAACCAGTCCCAACTGCTGAAATAACTCCTAAAGCTCCTTCTTTACTTACTGATCCTGCTAGTCTATCCCAACTAATACCTACACCCATTCCACCCTGGATAATTGGATGTTTTATATCATACTTTCCTATTCTCAATACTAGCCCTTTATCTATTTTATTTTAATCTTTGCAAAATTCTTTTTACCTTTTTGTAAAATAAATTCTCCAGATTTTAAATTAAGTTTTTCATCAGTTACTTTTTCTTGGTCAATCTTCACAGCACCCGCTTTAATATCTCTTCTTGCTTGCGAAGTTGAATTAACAAGATTTGCATCAACTAATGCTTGACAAATCCAAATATCTTCAGCCATCTCAAATTCTGGCATATCAGTAGGAATGTCTTTTTTTGCAAATACTTTCTCAAATTCAGCTTTTGCAATTTCACCTGAACCCTCACCATGGTATCTCTCTACAATTTCCATAGCAAGTTCTTCTTTTACTACTTTAGGGTGTAAAGTCTCATTTTTTACACCATTTTTTAAATCTTCAATTTCTTGAAGTGTTTTAGTAGATAGAAGTTCAAAATATCTCCACATTAAATCATCAGAAATTGATAATATTTTACCAAACATATCATTTGCTTTATCTGTAACACCAATATAGTTTCCTAAAGATTTAGACATTTTTTGTACTCCATCTAAACCTTCAAGGATAGGCATCATTAATACAGCTTGTTGTTTTTTACAATTATATGCTTTTTGTAAAGTTCTACCCATAAGTAAATTGAATTTTTGGTCTGTTCCACCCATCTCAATATCTGTACCCATTGCAACTGAATCATAACCTTGAAGTAAAGGATACATGAATTCACTTACAGCAATTGGCGTATTTGAACTATATCTTTTTGAAAAGTCATCTCTTTCTAGCATTCTTGCAACTGTTAGGTTTGATGCAAGTGAAATTAAACCAGCTGTTCCTAACTCTTTTAACCACTCTGAGTTAAATTTTACTTGAGTTTTTTCAGGGTCTAATATTTTAAATACTTGCTCTTTATATGTTTCTGCATTTTCTAGAACTTGTTCACTACTTAAAACTTTTCTAGTTTCACTTTTTCCAGTTGGATCTCCAATTGTTGCAGTGAAATCTCCAATAAGAAATTGAACTATTCCTCCAAATTTTTGAAATGTCGCCATTTTTTGCATTAAAACAGTATGTCCTAAGTGTAAATCTGGTGCAGTTGGATCAAAACCTGCCTTTACATAGAAGTTTTCACCTTTTTCATAATAATTTCTAACTAATTTTTCAATTGATTCAATATCTATTATTTCAGCACAACCTCTTTGTATTTCTAATAGTGCATTTTTAATTTTTTGTTCCATTTTTCCTCTTTTACTTTACTTATTTGTTATATGCATCTTTTTTTGAAGTAAACTCAATAACTTTTGCTTTTTGTTCAACTATCTTTCTTACTTCTTCCACATTTGAATTATTTATTTCAAATTCAATATCGCAGTATTGTCTGTAAGAGTGTTTTTCTCTACCATAATCAACACTTAAAATATAACCTTCATATTTTGACATATACATTAATAGTTTTGCCAATTCACCTTTTGTATTAGCTAAAGAAACAACCATCTTATATGGGTATAACGTATCTTTTGTCCACTTACAAAATAGCATATTATGTTTTGATTTTATTTTTTTATATGCCTTATCACACATTTTATGATGGATAATTGCTTTGTTTCCACTTTTAAAAGCAACTATATCATCACCAAATTTAGGATGACAACAGTGGTCGAATAATACTGAATTTATACTAAAATTTGAATATATTAAAATATTATCAAACTTATGAGTTTTTAACTTACTAGCAAGAATTTTAAATCTTGTAACTAATCCATGCTCTTTAATAAGTTTTGTTTCTATTTGCTTTTTAATATTTCTTAAAAAGTCCAAATTTGTTGCAACTTTATGTATAGATACAAAAGGATAAGTAGTTGTTATTTGTTGTGTATATCTATTGAAAATAGTATCAATAATATTCATTCCTGTATATTCATCTAACTCTTTTTGTCTTTGTGAACAGATTATTTTTATCTGTTTTTTTGCTCTATTTGTTTTTACCATATCAATCCATGAACATCTTGGAATTATATGGTCAGTTGTTTTAATAGATACAATATCTGAACTTTTTAGTTCTGTTAAAAGTGGTTTTTTTATTTTATTTATATAACATTCAAATGCATTTTTCCCTACATCTGTGTGAACTGCATATGCAAAATCATAAGCAGTTGAACCTCTTGGAAGATTAAAAGTATCACCATGTGGTGAGTAAACTACTATCTCTTCTGAGTATAAATCATCTTTTGTATCAGCATAAAACTCTTCAACATTTTCATTTGAGAACTCTAAAGATTTTAACCAATTTAAATTTGGTCCATTTTTAGCACCACTTTTATATTTCCAGTGTGCAGCAATTCCATACTCTGCAATTTTGTGCATCTCAAATGTTCTAATTTGTATTTCATAGATTTTAGAATTATAAAATACTGTTGTATGTATAGTTCTATAACCATTCTCTTTTGGTGTTGATACATAATCTTTAAATCTTGAAATCAAAGGCTTATAAGCTAAATGTAAATGTCCTAAAACTTTATAACAGTCTATCTCTTCTGGAACTAAAACTCTTATTGCAAGTAAGTCAAGAACTTCATCTATTGTTACACCTTTTCTTTGCATTTTTAGATATATAGAGTAGTGGTGTTTTATTCTACTTAATATTTTTACTTTTGAAGAGTCATAACCATTTTTTTCTAGAACTATTTTAGTATTAGTAATAAAATTATTAAAAGTTAATTGAATTGCATGTTCATACTCTTTTATAAATGCATCAATTTTTTTATACTCTTCTGGGTAAATATAATAAAAAGCTAAATCTTCAAGGTGATTTTTAAGTGTAGAAATACCTAATCTATGTGCAATTGGTACATAAACAACTAAAGTCTCTTCAGCAATTCTTTTTTGTTTTTGTTCATTTAGTGCATCAAGTGTTAGCATATTGTGAAGTCTATCACAAAGTTTTACTAATAAAACTCTAACATCATCAATTGAGGCAATTAACATTTTTCTAAAAGTCATAGCAGAAGACATAGTTTTAGAATTAGAAATTGATGAAGAAAACTCATGTTCTCTTATCTCTACTATTTTTGTAAGACCATCAACCATATGAGAGATATCTTCTCCCCAGTTATCTTTTACAAAATTTAAATCATATTTTGTATCTTCTACTACATCATGTAATAAAGAAGTTGCAATTACTGCTTCATCTTGGCTAAAGTGAGAAATGATTGTTGCTACTAAAATAGGGTGTACAACATAAGGTTCACCACTTTTTCTAAATTGATTTTCGTGAGCTTTGATACAAAAATCAATAATGCTTTTTAGTTTAGGAGTAAGTTCTGTGTTCTTTTTTAGTTCATTTATAGCATCATCAATTGTATTAATGCTTTGGATTTTTTCTATAAATGGATCCATATTATCTCAATAAAGAAATTATAAAAGCTAATGCTTTTATAATTTAATCTTCTTTATCTACTAAACCTTCAATAACTAATAATCCATTTGCAATTTCATCAATTGCGATATCAGTATATTTCATGTTTTGAGTATTTTGTTCTAATAAAGGTTTTGCACCTTTACTTAATTCATCAGCTCTTTGACCAACAGCAATTGATAAAATATATCTATCATTATTTACTTTTTCTAAAGCTTTTGACATTCTTTCTTCTAATCTTAACATTCACAATCCTTTATTTAACAATTGAGCATCTACTAAAATCACCATTAATGATTTTTAATAGATTACCTTTTTCATTCATATTTGCTACAACAATTGGTAGTTTGTTGTCTTTTGCTAATGCAATCGCAGTATCATCCATAACTTTGATATGATCTTCTAATGCATCATCATAAGTTAATGTTTCAAGTTTAACAGCATCTGCATATTTCATTGGATCTTTATCATAAACACCATCAACTTTAGTAGCTTTAATTAACATAGATGCATTAATTTCTGTTGCTCTTAATGTTGCTGCTGTATCAGTTGTAAAATATGGGTTACCTGTACCTGCACTGAAAATTACAACTCTATTTTTTTCAAAATGTCTAATTGCTTTTCTAACAATAAAAGATTCAGCAATTTGTTCCATTTTAATAGCAGTTTGTAATCTTGCACTTAAACCTTTGTGCTCTAAAGCTTCTTGCATAGCAACACCGTTAATAACAGTTGCTAACATTCCCATATAATCTGCACTAGTTCTTTTTATAATACCATCAGCTGCTGCAGTTACACCTCTAATAATATTACCACCACCAATAACGATACCAACTTCAATACCATTATCAACTAAGTTTTTAATTTCATCTGCGATATAGTCCAAGATTTGAGTATCTATACCGTAACCTTCTTCACCAGCTAACGCTTCACCAGAAAATTTAACAAGTACTCTTTTATTCATCGATTTCCTTTAAGAATTTCGTGATTATATCTAAAAAAAAATTAATAATGATTTAAGAATAGAGATTTAACTAACTGCCCATTCAAAAAAAGGAAGAACTTCTACTTCAATTTCATTGACTTTAAAATTTTCATTATACCCAACTGTAACTATATCAATTTTCTCAATTTCTAACTCTTTAAATGCTTTATTTAACTTTTTTACAATTGAATTTTTTAATAAAGGGTTAAAAAAAGGAATTGATAAAACAATATATTTTTCCTCTTTTACATAAAAATCTACATTATCAGTATAAAATATACTATCATAATTAGACTCTAATTGTAAAAATACCATATTTGTAAACTCATTTTTGAATTTTTTTGCATGAGTTATAGCATTTAAAAATGCATGATTATAAGAGTATATCTTTTTTACAGCTTTTTCTTGTTTATATTTAGGTAAAAAATATACAAGTCCTGAATTTTCATAGATTTTAACTACTTCATAAAACTTATCTTTTGATATTTTCATCACATTTTTTAGGGTATTAAACAGTTGAAAAAGAGATTTCTTTTCATCAATATTTAAAAATAGAATTTTTAATATTTTTTCAAAAGTTTCATCTTTTGCATAAAGTCTTAAAATTTCTTGCAGCCTTTTTTCTTTATTGTACTCTTCTAAGTTTACAACTCCTGGCATATTTCCATATTTTAAAAAGTTGTTAAAAGCTTGAGTTGCAGTGTGATATCTATTTTCATGTAATAAATACTCTTCAAAGTCTAATGCTTTAACTTGAAGTTTTTCAAAACCTTTTATATCTATATTATTATGAGAAGAGATAATTACACTTTCACAATTTGGTATTTCAAATGAGAAATCAAAATTTTCTAAAATAACGACTTTTATTTGATTTTGGATTATAAACTCTTCCAAATAAACTTTTATCTCTTCTAAATCATTTCTAAAATCATTGAAATCTATGTATATGTATTCGTCAGTATTAAAGTTTGATAAATAATCGTAAATAAGATATGTTTTACCACATTTAGGTGCACCAAAGATAAAAGTCTTTGGTGCAGTAATTTTTGCTTTTCTCTCTAAAAAATTTATTTTAGAAAAGTCAAGTTCATAACATACTTCTAATGTTTTCATTATTTCTTATTATTTAAATTAATTGCTTCTTTTATTGCATTGATATAGCTTTTTGTATTTACATTTACATTTTTGTATGCAATATCAAAAGCAGTTCCATGGTCAACAGAAGTTCTAATTATTGGTAGATTTAAACTTACATTTATACTTTGGTCAAAATATAATGCTTTTAAAGGAGCTAATCCTTGGTCGTGATACATACAAACAAAATATTTGCAGTTCTTTCTATTTGCTTTAGAAAATGCAGTATCAGGAACAACTGGGCCTTTAAATACATCTTTATTTAGTTTTTTATTTGCATTTTTTATTGCTTTAAAGATTTCTACTTCTTCATTTCCTAAAACACCATTATCACTTGCATGAGGATTTAATCCTAAAACTTGAATATGTTCTTGTTTTACACTTTGATAAAAATCACATAAAAATTTAGTCAAGTCTTGTTCATTTATTTTTTTAGCAACTTTTTTTAATGCAATGTGTTCTGTAAATAAAGCAACAAAAAGTTTTTTGCAACCAAGCATCATAATTGCATTTTCTCCAAAATATCTTCTTAATACTTCAGTATGACCTTTAAAATCAATATTTGCTTTATTCCAAGACTCTTTATTTATTGGAAGCGTTACAACAGCTTGAGTTTTATTTTCATTTGTTAAGTTTATAGCTTCAATAAAAGAATCATAAGAGTATTTACCACTTTTTTTTGATACTTGTCCTGGTTTTATTTCAAAGTCACCTTTAACTTTATGTGTTGTGAAATCTTTAGGTATTTCAATATTTAAAAGTTTTGCACCTTGTTGTAAAAGTGATTTATTTACACAATAAATTGGATTACAAATCTTTTTAATTTTTTCATGGCTTTGTAGTGCTATTTGTAGACCAATTCCATTTAAATCACCAATAGAAATTGCTATATTTGGTTTCATTTTATTAACTCTTTCATATCTAAAATAGCTTGGTATAATCCACTAAATACAGAACGTGCAATAATACTTTGACCTATATTTAACTCACTAATTGATTTGATTTTTGATATTTGTCTAACATTTTGATAATTTAGACCATGACCAGCTGCAACTTTTAAATCTAATTTTACAGCTTGATTTGAAGCTTTTTTTATCTGTTTTTTTGATTTGTCAAGTTTTTCTTTTAGAACTTCTCTTGAAAGTTCTAACTCTTTAATACTGTGATGTGTATTTGATAGATTTCCATAAAGCATTGCATAGATATTTGCAAATGTTCCTGTATGAAGCTCTACCCATTCAACTTCAAGTTTTGAACTTAGTTCTATCATCTCTTTTGTTGGATCAATAAATAGTGATACTTCAATTTCATTTTCATGTAGTTGTTTTATAGCTTTTTGAATTTTTTTATAATTAGTCTTTAAATCCAGTCCACCTTCAGTTGTAACTTCTTGTCTATTTTCTGGAACTAAAGTCGCTCTTTGTGGTTTTAGTTTGCAAACTATATCAATGATTTCTTCATTTATTGAACACTCTAAATTTACAGGAAGTGTAGAAGTTTTTATAATATTTTTTGCATCTTCATCATGAATATGTCTTCTATCTTCTCTTAAGTGAATAGTAATTTGGTCTGCATTTGCAAGTTTACAAACTCCTAATGCATCTAATGGATTTGGGTCATTTATTTTTCTTGCTTCTCTTAATACAGCAATATGGTCGATGTTTACACCAAGTAACACAATATATCCTTTAATTTATTTTATAAGGATATGGTATCTAATATTTGATTTTATAAGAATAAAGTAAGAAATTAAAAGAGTATCTTTACGATAACTCTTTTAATGTAGATATATTTGCAGCTAGTTTATTTTGAACTTCTAAATATTCAAGTTCATTTACAGAATCAGCAACAACTCCAGCACCAGCTTGGAATACAATTTTATCATCTGTAATAAGACTAGTTCTAATAGTAATAGCACTATCCATATTTCCATCAAAACCAAAATATGCGATACTTCCACTATAAAAACTTCTTTTAATTCCTTCAAATTGAGCAATTAGTTCCATTGCTCTAATCTTAGGAGCACCTGTCATTGTTCCTGCTGTGAATGTTGCAGCAAAAAGATCAAACATATCATATTGTTCATCTATCATAGCTTCTACATCTGAAACCATGTGCATAACATGAGAATATTTTTCAACTCTCATTAAATCTGTAACTTTAACAGTTCCAGCCTTTGCAACTCTACCAACATCATTTCTACCCAAATCAACAAGCATAATGTGTTCAGCTCTCTCTTTATCATCACCTAACATCTCTTTTTCAAGTTCAAGGTCTCTATTGATGTTTTTACCTCTTTTTCTTGTACCAGCAATTGGTCTAAGTAAAATATTTCCATCAACTAATTTAACCATAACTTCAGGTGAACTTCCTGCAATTGAAAAATCTTCATATTTCAAAAAGAATAGATATGGACTTGGATTTTTACTTCTTAATGCTCTATAAAAACTTAAGTGGTCAACTTTTGCTTTTTGAATAAATCTATTTGACATAAGAAGTTGAAATACATCTCCACTTGTAATCATCTCTTTTGCTTTTTCTACCATTTCAAAAAATTGCTCTTTTGTATAGTTGAATTTTCCTTCATCTAATAAAACAGCTTTCTTTAAAGGAGTATAAGTATATGGAGTGAATAACTCTTTTTCTATTTTTTCTAGTTCATCTTTTTTTGATTCAAGGGAAGTAACCATCACAAGTTTTGATGTTTTGTGTGAAAAACCTAAAATGATTTTAGGTCTGATTAAATCTACATCAGCAATATCAAGTTGGTCTTCTAAATTAGCCATTGATTTTTTAAGTGTTGGTTCAAACTCTTTTACTACATCAAAACCTACACTTCCAATAAATCCATCTATAAGTCCGATTCCTAACTCATTTGCTTTATCTTTAAATATCTGTTTATCAAATTTTTTATAGTAATTTTGAAGATATTTTAAAGGATTTGATTCTACTTCTTTAATATCTCCTTGTTCATCTTTGTGGAAACATTTGCTATTTTTATACCAAATTCTTTCTCTATCACCTATAATAATGAAAGAGTAGTTACCTTCACTTGAGTTAACTGTACTTTCAAATAAAAATGTAATTTCATCTTTATAAAGTTTTTCCATTTTTTCATAAATAGAAACAGGTGTAAATTGGTCTAAAAATAGCTCTTTTGAATAAAATGTCATATTATATGCCTCTAAAATCTAAGTATAAATGCACTTGAAATATTTAGTTTTCTTTTTATAGTTGATATATTTTTTTCTGCATTTGCTCTACTATTAAATGGACCAATTAATACTTTATTATAAACTTTACCATTTACAGTAACTTTATATATTGTATAGCTAAATCCACTACTTTGAATTTTGTCTAAATATTTTTTTGCTGGTTGTCTTGAAAAGGCTCCAACTTGTACATATGTTCCACTAGGTTTAGAAGAACTAACTTTTGTTGGTGCTTTTTTTACAACTTTTGGTTTTTGAACTGGTTTTGGTTTTTGAACAACTTTTTCAGCAACTTTTTTAACTTCTTGAACTTTTGGTTGTTCTACAACTTCTGGTTCTTCTTTTACTCCAAAAACATCAGGTTTTGACTCTTCAATTTGTTGAGCTTTTTTCTCTTTTTCTTCTATTGAATCAATATTTAACTCTTCATCAGCTTTCTCTTCAATTTGAGAATTTTGAGTCTGTTCTTTTATGTTTTTTAATTTTTCATCAATTATTTTTTGGTACTGTTTTTCAATGTTGTCATTTTCTAAAACTTGTTCTTCTTTAGCTGTTGGTTCATTTGAAAATGAGTTATTCTCTTCTTTAGGACTATTTAAAAGACGAATAATTACTATTGTTAGTAAAAAAAGTATTATTAAAACAAGACCTAAAATAAGATATTTCTTTTTATTTGTCTCATTTGTGCTAGGAGAAGGAGTACCATTTAGCATAATATCTCCTAACTCATTGTTATTTGAAATATCAACTCTTGCTGCTTCTTCTTCATATGCATTTTTTGCACTATTAATATTAACATTAGATGCTATTTCATCTTCTTGTTTTAATTGAGAAAGTCTTTGCTCTAACTCTTCAGTCTCTTGTCTTTTTTGTACTTTTTTTAAAAAATCTTCGCCTTTTATTTCCATATCTTATCCTTAATTAGTAAGTAGATTGAGAGTAAATAACAAAGTTAGAAGCTAAAGCTTCAAGTTCTTTGTTAACGCTAGCTTGAAGTTCAGTGTTTTCAATGTCATCTAAAACATCACAAATTTTATTTGCAATAA